>NZ_MAIS01000001.1:0-185639 GCF_001680695.1 Paenibacillus sp. KS1
CAATGTCAATTTGGCCGGATATAAAGTTACCGTTAAATTGAATGAATACACATTCAAGAAAGATAAACAGCCTACAATCGTGGGCAAGATCAATAAGGAAGGGAAATTTTATTCCTTTTCTCTTACGCCTTAAGCGTGAACGCTACTGTCAGCAGAAAATAAAGAGTTAGACTGTCGCTGTTTTATTGATCAACATAAAAAAAGTGTAGAGAAAGAGGTATTCTTTCTCTACACGCGGAGAACTCGATCCTAGTTCTTTTCCATTAAAAATTTTTGAGTCAATCGTGGATGGTATTCTACTTGGTTGATCATCGGCTTAATTTCAGCGTCCTTCATCAATTCTTGTAAGCTTGTCTCATAAGCAGCAATCGTCGATTCATATCCCAAATCCGCGTTCCAAACCTTAGAAGTGACAAATAGCTCTTCTCTTGAAATGCCCGCTTCCTTCAAGCCTTCTCGGATCCCTTGGCCAACACCTTCTTCATTGCCATAGATCGCTGCTGTATCTACACTGCGGTATCCATGTTGAATCGCTGTTTTTACTGCGTTCACCAATTCAGGGCCTTCTTCGACTTTGAAAACTCCAAGTCCAAACCAAGGCATCTTCACGCCATTATTCAAAGTTGTTGAATCTTGCAAATTTTTTGCCATCATAATTAAAACCTCCACATCTTTTTATATTTTGCTTGCTTGATCTTTTCGTTCCATAGCTCTGCTAAATCCAGTTAAAATTGTAGCGACTACTACCATAAGTGCTCCAATCCAAGTCGTATAGATAAGCCCTATCGAGTCTGTCACAAGACCGCCTACAAAGGAACCTACCGCAATTCCGGCATTAAATGCAGCAATATTGATTGCCGATGCCACATCAACCGCACTAGGAACAAAGCGCTCGGCCAGCATCACAACATATACTTGTAAGCCCGGCACATTCATAAAAGCCAACAGTCCCATCAATAGAATCGTTATCAATCCAGCAACTTTAAATGGTGCTGTAAACATCAAAATAAATAAGACAACTGCTTGTACGATAAACATATAGAACAATGCACCAATTGGGTTTTGATTCGATAACTTACCTCCAATCATATTCCCAATCGCAATCGCGATACCGTAAGCTAACAAAATGACAGCTACGGTTCCTTCTTTAAACCCAGTGATGTCTTGAAGCAATGGTGATAAGTAGGTAAACACGACAAATGTTCCGCCATACCCTAAAGCTGTAATGATGAACAAAAGCAATAATCGACCATTTGTCACTAGTTTAAGCTGATCACGAAAAGAAGTTTTTACTCCTTTACGCAAATTAGATGGAACAAGAATGCGATTTGCAAGTAAGGCAATAACACCAATGATAACAATGGTAATAAAGGCTGTTCTCCAACCTAGCTGCTGTCCAATAAAGGTTCCGAATGGAACACCTGTTACCGTAGCTACGGTAAGACCTGTAAACATAATGGAAATCGCACTAGCTCTGCGATTTTCGGGAACTAAATCGGCAGCAATTGTCGATCCTATTGACATGAAGACCCCATGTGAAAATGCGGAGATCACACGTGCTACTAGCAATAACCCAATTGTCGTTGAGAATGCAGCAACAGTATTACCAATAATAAAGACAATCATGATCCATTGTAATAATGTCTTGCGTGACATACTCGATGTTAGAGATGTCAAAATCGGAGCTCCAAACGTTACGCCTAACGCATATAAAGACACCGTTAATCCGGCCGTGGTTACGGGAATACGTAAATCATTTGCAATAAGCGGCAGCAACCCGACACTGATGAATTCAGTTGTCCCGATTGCAAAAGCACTTACTGCTAAAGCAAGCAATGCTAACATGCTTTGCTTTTTACTTAGTTCCATATTATCTCCTCCTTTTACCTGTTATATAAATGGGAACTTTCTTTCCAGCGAATAATAAATTTTGAAATGCATCCGTCTCAAAATGTTATATTGATTTTTAAGAAAGTATGGTATTCATCGGCCGGCAAATGTTATTATGAGATATATCATCCATAAAGAAAAGTACGCACTTTTAAGTTGTATAGAAACCTAAAAGTAACATAGGTACTTTTTAGTGCCTATAAGAAGGAGGAGAACCAAGATGCAAAAAAAGAAATACAATATCTCTGTTGAGGCGACATTAGAAGTCATAGGTGGGAAGTGGAAGTGTGTAATTCTTTGTCATCTGACTCATGGAAAAAAACGAACAAGCGAATTAAAGCGCCTCATGCCAAATATCACACAAAAAATGCTTACCCAACAGCTGCGCGAGCTTGAAGAGGATGGGGTCATCAATCGAATCGTGTACAATCAAGTTCCACCAAGAGTGGAATACGAGCTTAGTGAATATGGACAGAGCTTAGAAGGGATTCTAAGTGCACTATGTGCATGGGGTGAAAAGCATTTAACGAGAGTATATGGAGATAAGTTTGCTGTTTTAGAAGATAGTGTGTTGAATGAACAGCTTAAGTAAGGGGATATACGGAGTTTGGTTATGTAGATAGAGGACATATGTGTAAGAGCCAATAAATGAGAAGGGCTTTGCTCCGCAATGGAGGCAGAGCCCTTTTTGTATACCGACCTTCAGGCCCTAATTCGGTACTAGTAGAACAGATCGAATCATATTCATATAAAAAATAAGAAGGGGTGCTCCGTTATTTGATGAAAGTTAAGGTTGGCTTACGGCCCATTGTAAGCAAGTTAAATATGCCCACTGTTTTGAAAACAGCGATCCTTCCGGGTGAATCAATTGAAAGATTATTTATTGCAACTCAAGTAGGTGAGATCTTTTACATAGGGGACGGGGATATAAGAACCTTTTTAGATATTCGCTCACGAATCATAACATTAGGTGCCTCTAATGGTGGGTATGATGAACGGGGATTGATAGGGCTAGCCTTTCATCCTGATTTTTATTTTAATGGTCTGTTTTATCTCCATTATTCAGTGGCTGGAACCCAAGGTCCAGGATCTCTTCCAGGTGAATTTGAATCTTTTAAGCCCAACCCGTGTGATCCTAAAACCCTAAACTTAAAGTGGTTAAATCGAGAAACGCATTTTGATCATATTGATACCGTTGAGGAATGGATTCTACATGCGTATGGACAACCTCAAAAACGGCGGACATTACTGAATATAAGAAGACCTTTTTTAAATCATAATGGCGTCAATAGCTTAAACTTCTCACCTGAAACAGGAAAACTTATTTTGACAACCGGAGATGGCGGATCAGGCTATGATCCATTTAATTTAAGCCAAACGGATATGGAAATTGCGGGTAAAATCATTGAAATTGATATTTCCAAACCTACATTTATCGATAATCCGCCCGTAGTTACACGTTTTAATGAGCTGCCTATGTCTATTCAGGAAACACTTACGGTAATGGCCAAAGGGGGCCGCAATCTGCCAGGCATTGCATTTCAAAGATTATCTTATAATCAGTACATCAAATATGTAGGAAGTGTCGGACAGGATCTCGTAGAGTCAATTTTTGCATTCATTCATTATAAACCCATACCGGTTACTCAGCTTGTTCAAGCTTCTTCGACTTTGACGAATTCTGTACTTGACCAAGAAGGATTTATTAACTTTGGCTGGCGAGGGTGGGAAGGCGCTTTTCCTACTTCGTTCATTACAGGCTGTTCTGCAGATCCGGCTTTGGATGAGAAGGCAATTTCTTATTACGATGAAGCAATCACAACTTCAGTGCGGCGTCTTGCGCCTCTCGTTAGTTATTTTCATAAAGATCCCCGAACCGATAAGTTTGGAGGAACTGCCCTTACTGGAGTCCAGCCATATATGGGAAATGCAATCCCCGGTTTAACGGGAAGTGTTGTGTTTACCGATCTCGCCAGAAATGAAGGATCTCCCCCTCCAGTTAGAGGAGTTTTAGCATATACCAGGGTAAGAACGGATTGTAAACTAAGCGATTTTAGTGTTATTGAAACGGATTATGATTTTGGGTCTCAATCCGCTTATTATGTTAGTTTGGGAACGAATCTGAGTCAATCTAGACTCTATTTAGGGGTTTATGGCTCTGTAAAAGTGGCTGATCAGCACCAAGGAACTGTGTTTGAGATTGTTCCACTATGGTTGCATTAACGAATTCGAATGAAATGGAGAGTTATCTCATGAGTGAAAAGCTATGGAAAATCAATGGCGTTGAGATATGCACAGAGAGTTTCGGCAATCCGAATCATCCACCTGTCTTGCTGATTATGGGAGGCATGTGTTCGATGATCTATTGGGACGATGAGTTCTGCCAAGGTTTGGCTGACTCGGGCCGTTATGTGATTCGATTTGATAACCGAGATGTGGGACGTTCAATTATTTATCCAACTGGGGAATCCCAATATACGGTGGTGGATATGGCTGATGATGCAGTCGGGGTGCTTGATTCATATGGGATTGACCAAGCGCACATCGTGGGATTATCACTAGGTGGCATGATTGCACAGATCATCGCAGTAAAACATCCGCAAAGAGTTCTAACGATAACTTTGATTGCCTCAACAATCTTTGGATCTGATGATATCGACAGGGGGTTGCCTCCAATGGATGAGAAGATTCTTGCTCATCATGCAGATGCAGCAACACTGGATTGGTTGGATGAGGAGGCGGTTGCAACATACTTGGTTAACGGCTCTCGACTGATGTGCGGTACCAAGCATCGCTTCGATGAGCATAGAGCGTATAAGCAAGTAAAACGCGAGATCAAACGAGCGAATTATCTAGTCAGTATGTTGAATCATGGACTACTGAAAGGTGACGATGCATACGAAGGAAAGTTAAAGGAAATCCATGTACCTGTTTTGGTTATTCACGGCACGGGTGATACAATTCTTCCCTTGGAACATGGTGTTGCACTTGCTAATGAAATACCAAATGCATCCTTGTTGACGGTTGAGGGAATGGGGCATGAAGTACACTTAGACGATTGGGGTACGATTATTAAAGCAATATCGAACCATACATTGTTGGCGTGATCGTGAATGGCAGTCAAATTGTTAACTTACGAAATAATAGAGCGCAACACATGGTTTGTAACTAGATAGTGCCTTTTAGAGTGTCCTTTTGTTTCATTAGGGCACTCTTTTTTTTAGAGGTTGGGGAACTGAACGTCGCTGCTTCAAGAGCCTGCTGACTGATTTTACATTATGGGAATTTTTAAGTGATAAAAAGCAATAGCGGCAGCCTAAGACTGTATTTTTCAGTTGGAGACTGCCGCTGGTTTTATATTGAAGTCAATGTAACACTTTATTTCCTATAGACATCTGTTTCATCAGCCTGCCGGAGGCAGGTCGGTCAGCATATCCGCTAAGTCGAGAAAAAAATCTCCCGTATTTTTTAGGCCCAATCCAACGATATCGAGATGATCCCAGGAATCCATGAGTCCTAAGTAGTTCCATTTTCCAATCTGCGGCTTTCCTTGGTAAGTAATGATTTGATCGTTTGATCCGTTTTTCGGGCCGTCCATGGAAATCGTATTTACCAGCCCATCATTTGGCCACCATTCCTCATCAATGACTACATGCCCTGGGGAATCGTACGAAAAGGAACCGACAAAATAGCTCGGCGGCAGCAATAACGGATTCATCATCAGCTTTGGCGCATGCCATCCCGATAGCGGGATACGATATGATTTGTTGGTGGCGATCGAGAAATAATAGACGCTCGGATTTGCCTGTATTTGCTCGTTGAACTGTTTGGCCCCGTCAGGACTTAAATCCCACAGTGAGCTGTCTTTTGATATTCTCCAAAATTTACTGTTAATTACCCGTTGGAAATAATCGAAAAAGGAATCATCGGGCATTCGCTTCAATCCCCATTGATCCAATTTGAAATCATATAGGGGGTGCTCTGCATTGCCAGAAGCTGCGGCAATCAAGCCAATCAGCTGGTGGATGAAGGGTATGACTCCCTCTACAAAATGCGTGAAGCTGGTGCCATCATGCGGCGCGGCGAGGGAAACGAGGCTGCTAACATACGGAAGTGGTTGATCACTGAACAACGGGGATAGATCAGATGCATCGGTGACAGCACGTTCAGCAGCATCTCCTTTTTCCATTAGATGAATCAGCATGCGTGCGGTTTGTCCTCCCATGCTGTGTCCAATTACATGAATTTGCTTCGGACGCCCCGTATTCGGGTCGATCTCTCCCCATGATGGATACATCCCTTCATACGATCTGCCATATCGCTCGTGACCATACAGTTCCGAGTGGGCTTGACCGTAATCTACGGTTCCCCCTTTAATTTGTGCATACAACTCACAGGCACGATCCCAATTGCTCGATACCGTCCCTATCGCAGCTGTATATACGGAATGACCGTGTTTCCTTAATTGTTCTTGAATATCGCCCAATCCGCCCCAGTATTTAAACGAAAACATTTCGTCTCTTCCCCAGCCTCCAAATCCATGAACCAGCACGATAGGGAAGTCATTGTTAGCAATGGCATTGTTGACAATGGCATCGTCGGCCTGCGCGTGAACAGACGGCAAGTTGTTAGGAAGAATAGAGTAAAAAAGAATAAAGAGTAGCAAAATGCAGCTTGACAGTTTACGGATCATAAAATGCCTCCTATCTAATTTTGTAATCGCTTTCAAATACAGTTGCTCTCAAAATTATTCTATTCTTTCTGTTCTAGCATTGCTGGATTCATGAAGATACAAAAGGAGATTTTTGTGGTGTGTTGACGGAATGGCGTGTTGAGGGGGACAGCTAGCATGATGTTATACATTTACATTTACCATATAAACCTATTATTTACAACTATGTAAATTAAATATTTGCTAGTAAATAGCTTTTTGAAGCATTTGTCATCCAGTGATAGTTTTGGAGAGTTGATTAGCGAGGAGTGCGAAAGAAGCAGATATAAAAGGGAGTAAAGAATGGGCTGAATCCACTAGCAACGATAGGGAAACGGTACAAATGCATTTGGGAAAGGGGCTGCTGAATGAAAAAATGGAGCCATCTCTATGCCATTGTTCAATGACCTGTGAGACGGCTCCATCCTTGTATGCCCCGGGGAGGTTGCGGTGGAACTGAGGTTTTGCGCTTCCGTAGCGAGCTTCGTGTTACGAAAGCTGCTTATAGCAGCGAAGGTGAGGTTGCAGAGCAGCGGGCAGCAAAGGGGAGTGATTTCCAAACTGGGGCGTTTAGTTAATTTAGCTCTATGTTCAAAAATGGGTTTGAAACGGTTCCCCTTACGTGAACTGCTCTGCCTCCGTCGAGTCTGTGTAGGCGGTTGTAGATGAAATACCGCCCGAAATCGCTTGTGCCACCTCGTCGAAGTAGCCTGTGCCGACCTCGCGCTGATGCTTAACCGCTTCATAGCCGAGCTGTTCCAAGGCGAATTCAGCCTGCTGCAGGTCGGAGTAGGCGGCCATGCCGCGCTCCTTGTAGCCTTGCGCCAGCTCGAACATGCTGTAATTGAGTGCGTGGAAACCGGCTAGCGTCACGAACTGGAACTTGTATCCCATACGTCCAAGCTCGCGCTGGAAGCCTGCGATTGCCTCATCGTCCAGCTTCTTCTTCCAGTTGAAGGAAGGCGAGCAATTATAAGCGAGCAGCTTGCCTGGATATTTGGCATGGATCGCCTCGGCAAATAGCCGTGCTTCATCGATATTCGGCTCGGACGTCTCGCACCAGACGAGATCTGCATATGGTGCATAGGCGAGACCGCGTGCAATCGCTTGTTCAATCCCAGCACGCGTATAATAGAAGCCCTCCGGAGAACGCTGTCCTGTCAGGAATGGCCGATCGTACGGATCGACATCGCTCGTCAGCAGTTGGGCCGCATTGGCGTCAGTACGTGCGATAATCAAGGTGTCCGTACCCATAACGTCGGCAGCCAAGCGGGCTGCAATCAAATGACGAATGGCTTGCTGCGTAGGCAGGAGCACCTTGCCGCCGAGATGCCCGCACTTTTTCTCCGAAGATAGTTGATCTTCGAAGTGTACGCCTGCGGCTCCTGCTTCAATCATCGCCTTCATGAGCTCGAATACATTGAGCGACCCTCCGAATCCTGCTTCGGCATCTGCCACGATCGGGGCAAAAAAGTAGGTTTCGTTTTTGCCTTCCGCATGTTGGATTTGGTCGGCCCGCTGGAGGGCTTGATTAATCCGCTTCACGACCTGCGGCACACTGTTGGCCGGATATAAGCTCTGATCGGGATACATATGACCCGACAGGTTAGCGTCTGCGGCTACCTGCCATCCGCTTAAGTATATGGCGGGCAGGCCAGCTTTTACCTGCTGCACGGCTTGATTCCCCGTCAATGCTCCAAGCGCGGGCACGAATTCTTCGGTATGCAGCAGATGCCAGAGCCGTTCGGCTCCCATCTGGGCTAACGTATGCTCCACCTGGACAGAACCGCGAAGCCGGATCACTTCATCGGCAGAATAGGTACGCGTTACGCCTTCCCACCGTTCTCCTTTCCATTTCGTCTCCAATTGTTGAATCGTATGCTTATCCGTCACGGCAGCCATCTCCTCATATTCAATGATTTCATCCCAGCAATTCATAGCCCATCACCGTCAAAAACTCGCTGCAAGTTTCTTCGCGAATCAAATTTACGAACAATTGCTTCGCCTCAGTGAATCTGCGGCCCGCGAAGTCATCTTGGCCGATTGACTCTTCAATCTTGGACATTTCTTCTTCCGTCAGCTTCAACACAAGCTCAAGCGTGATGTCGTTTCCATTCGTAAGCCGGCCTTCCGGATGACGAATCCATTGCCACACCTGAGTGCGCGATATCTCAGCCGTTGCTGCATCCTCCATAAGATTGAAGATCGGTACGGCGCCGAATCCCCGCAGCCATGCTTCGATATATTGCAGACCGACACTGATATTCGTCCGCAGTCCCTGCTCGGTAATTGTGCCTTCTGGTAAAGCGAGCAGGTCGCTTGCCGTGACACGGACATCTTCGCGCTTTTTCTGAAGCTGGTTCGGCCCCTTCATCTGTTCATTGAATATTTCCATGGCGATCGGAACGAGTCCAGGATGGGCGACCCAAGTTCCATCATGGCCGTCATTTGCTTCGCGTTGCTTATCGGCGCGCACTTGCTCCATTGCCTTCGCGTTAGCCTCGGCGTCATTCCGAATTGGAATTTGGGCTGCCATGCCGCCCATGGCATGCGCATCGCGTTTGTGACAGGTACGGATGACGTACTGCGTGTACGCCCGCATGAAAGGCACGGTCATCGTGACCTGTGAACGATCGGGGAGCAGCGCATGTCTATGACGGTTCAGCCGTTTAATGAAGCTGAAGATATAGTCCCAACGACCGCAGTTCAAGCCAGCGCTATGCTCCCGCAGCTCGTATAAAATTTCATCTGCCTCAAATGTGGCCAGAATCGTCTCGATGAGCACGGTTGCTTTAATCGTTCCTTGAGGGATGCCCAGCTCTTGTTGGGCAAACACGAATACATCGTTCCATAGTTTTGCTTCTTGATGGGACTCCAGCTTGGGAAGATAGAAATAAGGTCCGGATTGATTCTCGATGAGGGTACGAGCATTGTGGTAGAAATAGAGTCCGAAGTCGACAAGGCTGCCTGAGGCATTTTCTTCGCCTATGCGAATGTGTTTCTCCTCCAAATGCCAGCCGCGAGGACGAATTAACAGGTAAGCGGTTTGTTCGTTCAGGCGGTAGGCTTTGCCCTCTGGGCTCGTAAAGGTGATCGTGCGGCGGATGGCATCGCGCATATTGATTTGGCCGCGGATCGAATTGTCCCATGTCGGGGAATTGGCATCTTCGAAGTCGGCCATGAAGCCTTTGGCGCCGGAATTGAGCGCATTGATGACCATTTTTGCATCCCCGGAGGGGCCAGTTATTTCCACCCGTCGGTCTTGGAGATCGGAAGGCACAGGGGCGACGCTCCACTCACCGTCCCGAATGTGCCTCGTCTCCGGCAGGAAGTCGGGGAGTTCGCCGGCATCCAGTCGGCGTTGGCGCTCGGCACGGTCAGAGAGAAGCTCTAATCTGCGGGCATTGAACCGTTCATGGAGCTTTCCGAGGAACTCGAGTGCCCCAGGCGTCAAAATCTCGGCGTACGGTTCAGGCATGTGACCGAGTACAACAATTTCCTTGCAATTGTTAGCGGGCATTTTGGACATGACTAATTACCTCCCTCTGCTGAAAGCCGGACTCAAATAGGCGGCTTGCAAAATATTCGTGATCGAGTCTTGTTCATTGAATTCGTAATCCAGGCTGCCGCTTCCGTTGCAGCGCAGGCAAGGCGTGATGCCATGCCCTTGGCATGAGCCACATTGGTGGCCGCTCTCCTGTTTTCCGTGTCCTTCGCATTCCAAACATTCCATTTCTCCATTGCCATGACAGTAGTAGCAGTCCATTCCAAACGCCTCCTGAGTCATTAAATTTATCTGTTATAATACAGATTTATCATTCGTTGATCTGTATTATAACAGAGCTTCTGAGAATGAAAACCCCCTTTTTTAAGAAAATTTTCCATAAACAAAGGTCAATCCCAATAGGGGTGCGGCTTTTTGCTGCAAAAAATATTTTTTATTTCCACCTGCCCGGCAAAAATTCTATTCTCAAAAAAAGGTCGCAGAGTACCCGGCGGTTTGCCGATTCTCTGCGACCTTTTGGTATATTTTTTATTTATTTTCCTTCCTCATCGGCCGAGGGACCATAGAGGCCTGGCAGCGGAATATCGAGTAACCGCAAATAAACCCCGAGCTGTGCTCGATGATGGATCATGTGGCTTATTCCGAATGTGCGAAGCGCGATCGCCCGCGGCTGGCGCAGGATGATATGGTCACCGTTTCGCAAAGTCCATTCCTGGCCAAGCGCGTTCTCGTCACATTCAGCTAACAACCTTTCAAGCTCCACGACATTTGCATCGAATTCCTTCAGCACGTCTTCACGTTTTTCCAAAGCTTCTCGACGATTCGGCACGGTTGAAAGATCGAATTCCGGGTAACGAAAAATTGCGATTTGCCAATTCAGCAGGTTAATCAGGTGCGTGGCTAGCCCGCCTAACGACATCGATTTCACATGCGGCTTCCACGTCAAATGCTCTTCGGGTAAGCGCTCCAGTATGCGGCGCGTAATGGCCAGTTCTTGCAAGGCATCTCCGACGATTAATTGTTTTACCATGGATTTTTCCTCACTCCTTCTATGGCTAGAATACTATACAACCAGTCGAATGGAAAAGATCCCCTGAAAGCATTTTGACATACATTTGCAACATCAAAACTTGTTGGATATGATTATCCAGCAGAGCGTTTCTAGTGTAATAGAACAATAATCCCTACAGTTGATAAATGGACGCCACTAAAGCATTGAAGGATAGGAATTGGTGTACAGTGACAATAATGTTATGTAAAAATAAGTTTTCATTTTAGGAGAGAGTGACATGGAAGTTTTTGCGGAATTTTTAGAGAAGATTGAGCACCCACAGCATCGTGATCGAACAGAAGAGGTTTTGGCTTGGATCATTCAGAAATTTCCGAATTTAAGGCCCAAAATCGCGTGGAATCAGCCTATGTTTACCGATCATGGCACATTTATTATTGGTTTTAGTGTATCCAAAAATCATTTAGCTGTTGGCCCCGAAAGGGCTGGGATTATTCATTTTTCTGATGAAATTGAGCAGGCTGGCTATGAACAGACGAAGCAGTTGTTTCGTATTCCGTGGAGTAGTCCGGTTCCTTTCTCATTACTTGAGAAAATGATTGCGTTCAATATTTTGGATAAGGCAAACTGCTCAACCTTTTGGCGAAAATAAAGGAAGAGGACGCAACCCAAGCGAAGGCGAGGGAGCGTCCTTTTTTTAGCTCCAAGTCAAAATCAAGTTGTATCGGCCCCGAGCAGTTCCAACGCCAGCCGGATGTGGGGTTGCTCGCACTTCTCAGTTAAAAAACAGGCGTAGCCCTTGATAATTGGTAACTCGACAGGCAGAGGGATTTGATACAGCCTATTCGACTGGAGATACGGATCAGCCATCGATTTCGGCAAAAAACCGAAAACAGAATTGCTCAATAGCATCGTGAGCATAATGGACGAATGGTCTGTTTGAAGAGCCGGAATAAAACTTGGCTCAACAAGGGAGGCGAACCATCCCGTGAAAGGCTTGCCCCAATCGATGTGGCAATAAGTCGGCGCGGAAAAATTGGGTTCTCGGAGCTCAGCCGATCCATCAGCAGATACAAGGATTATTTCGTCTTCGAAAAGCAACCGTTTCGAAATGCTTTGATGGTCGGGTGGATCCAGCTTGATTGCAAGGTTGACAGTCCCATCAAGCAGCAAATCACGAATCATATAACTCGGGTCGATATAGCTCAAAAATTTGACCGCGACATGCGGATTCTTATCTCTGAAGTCGAGAATCCGATTCAAGTATCGGTAGTGCCATACGGAGCCAGGGCCACTCACCACGATATGTTCCCGATATTGTTCGGACAGTGACAATTTGCTTTCTTGAATGAGCTGGAGCATACGTTCAGCGTAGGGGAGAAAAGTGGTACCAGATCGCGTCAGCCTCACGGATCGATTGTCGCGATCAAACAGACGCTTGCCAGTAGATTGTTCCAACGCCCGAATTCTCGCCGTCACAGCGGATTGGGAGATGTGCAGATGTTTGGCAGCGATGGTAAAGTTGAGCGTTTGACAAACTGCAATAAACGCTTCCAAATGAGAAGGATCCATTCGCGTTCCTCGATTCGATTTATTTATTACTGCAACGCTTAAGATTTGTTATACAAATCATTCTAGGCAAACTATACTTCTATTACAAGATATTTATTGCAAAGAATACTTGGTATAGGAGGCCATAAATAATGAAAGATGCGTTGTTACATATTGAACTAGTGAACAATATTGACGATTATATCGAGGAGCTTGCAGACCTTCTCGTACAAGTTGTAGAAGACGGAGCTTCAATTGGCTTCTTACCACCGATCTTGCATCGTGAGGCTCGGGATTATTGGGCTAACCTCTTGAATCCGGACATAAAGTTATGGATTGCTGTGCAGCATGAACATGTGGTAGGTACTGTGCAGCTCCATCTCTGCGGTAAACCGAATGGTAATCATCGCGCGGAAATTGCAAAATTGATGACGCGGCCACAAGCTAGGAGAACGGGAGTTGGTCGTGCACTTATGCGTACAGTGGAAGCAGCAGCATGGAACGATGGCCGCACGTTGCTCGTACTCGATACGCGAGAAGGAGACCCGTCAAACCTATTGTATCGTTCTATCGGATATCAACAGGCGGGAATAATCCCATCCTATGCGAGATCGGCAAATGGAAATCTCGATGCGACGGTTCTTTATTACAAGCTACTTGAACTGAATGCCTAAGTATGGACGAAGAAATAAGCGGCGGATTTATCTCTATAGATAACAATATTCCCCCCCCCTTGAATGCCAAGGGGGTTATTTTATGCTCTCTTTTTATTTTGTTCATGATAGTAGCATCATGTGAAATGGAATAGGTTTGGTAATACGGATGACTGAATTGTATATTTTACCAGTATGTGTTTTTGATGTATAATTAGCAATTATAACCATCTCATTTCGGTCCAATTCCAAAGCAAAGTAAAGAGGAGATGGCGAAGCATGAAGAGATTTGGCATTCTTATTTTAGCTGCTACCTTAGGGGCAGGCTTCAGCAACAGTGTACATATTCAGGCAGCGGCAGCGGAACAAACTTCAATCAAAATCCCAACGAATTTGGCTTTAGGCGGGAAGGCAACGGCCAGCGGAGAGTACGCGCCACATCAAGGTAAGGATAAGGCATTCGATCAAGATATTTTTTCAAAATGGTTGACGTTCAACAGCCCGGCATGGCTGCAATACGAGTTTCCTGACGCGAAAGTCGTAACCTCATACTCGATTACTTCTGCGGAGGACGAGCCATATAGAGACCCAAAAAGCTGGGTGTTAAAAGGCTCCAATGACGGGACAAGCTGGACCCAACTGGACGTGCAGCAGAATCAAAGCTTCACCTCTCGGCATCAAATGAAGACCTATTCATTTTCCAATAAGACAGCGTATAAATTTGTGAAATTCGATAACTTTCATAATCAAAATGGAAGCGGAATGCTGCAGGTATCCGAAATCAAGCTATATGATGGGAGCTCAAAGGAATGGAGTACGACCAAGCCTGAGGTTGCGGCCAGCGGAGAAAATAAGCCTAACAATACCAAAGAGAATCTGGTGGACGGGACTAGCGTTACAAAATGGTTAACAAAAGATAATACCGCATGGCTCACATTCGATTTCGGCAAGTCGGTGACGATCGATGGTTACTCGCTTACGGCAGCTGATGATAGACCTGAACGCGACCCTAAAAGTTGGGTTCTTCAAGGATCGAACGATAATAAGAACTGGACTAGTATAGACAAGAAAAGCAATGAGATTTTCAAGGTTCGACATCAGCGTATGTATTATCTCCTAGATAACAATACCGCAGCTTATCAATACTATAGACTCAGCAATATGAAAAATCATAGCGGAAACTCTATGCAATTGGGTGAGGTCGAATTCTCGCGTTCGAATGATATCGGACATGCCATCAACCCGAAAATCGAAGTACAGATCCTTGATTCAAAGGGAATAGGTAAAATATTCAAGAAAGCTCTTCCCAATGCAGAAAAAGAAATATTGGCAGTCGCACGTAAAGTACATGAGATGTTATACAAGAGTCCAGCCGATGCGCCTGTAGATGTCAAAAAAATATTAGTTACGATAGTAGACTCTCCTGAAGGTGTAGCCTGGACATCGGGAGATGCTACGCAGAAGACAGTAGGCTTCAGTGCGCAGTATCTGCAAAAGTTTGTAGAGAGCCCTGCCAAATCGCTGCGCGACGAAATTATTGGAATCCTTTATCATGAAATCGGTCATGTTTATCAATATAGTAATTTTGATGTAGAGGCAATAGCCGATAGCTTGCGCTATAGAGCGGGATACCATGATCGTTATAGCGCGAGAAAGGGAGGAAGCTGGGAGACGCATGGGACAGCGAATTTCCTTCGCTGGATAGAGGATACGAAAAAACGAGGCTTCATTCGTGAACTAAATGCGACCCAGATCCCTTACAACATTGGAGGAGAAAATGAAAAAAGATTGTGGAAGGAACGTCAAATTAAGTTGATTACCGGAACAGACGTGCAGACACTTTGGTCACAGTATCAAGCGACACTTCCTAATTAGGTCTTAGCCAAATACACATGCAAAGTCGGATTGATGCAATATTGCGAAATTCATATCATTAAAAAAATGCCCCCTTGAATGTCAAGGGGGTTAATTTTATGAATTGATCTGACGGGGAATTTTAGTCGTTGATTGGAAATTCTTTATTAAAGAATACAATAGATTTGATTCCCTTATCATTTATCACATTTTTAAAAGTTTTGTTCGTAAACATTTGCCCAGTTATAAGATCCATACTAACTGATCCGGTAAAAAAGTTTGTCGTCTCTGAGGTGCCATCTTTATAGTTTATCGTGATAGGGAAGTTATCCAAAGATTTACTGTCAATTACTCCTCTGTCAGGGTTATTGGAAATCTCCTCTAGCGAATTACTCTCAAGCTTTAGCGTAATTGAAATTGGCGAGATGGATATCGTTTTTAATACGGCCTTATAACCATACATATCGATGTCTTGGTCGATCTGATACACGTTGGAATATTCTTTGAAATCCAGCTTAACTGTGGTTTTCCAAGTTCCTGGTATGATCGTTTCAAAATCTTTCGTGAGGGGATTTCTGATTTGCAAGTTCTCGAATTCGAAATCAAATGTTCGTCCGGCTAATGAGTTTTTAGTCGTGATTTTCATGATCAAGCTGATGTTATTGTCATCCGGATGTCCGTCATCTAGCACATCGAATCCCGAACTATATCCGAACCTATCTTTCCCCGACCTATCATAGCGAAGATAGGTACTTTCAAAACGGTATTCATCTGCATCTAACACAGTACCTTCTGGAGCAGTAAAATTCATGAGGATAAAGGTTCGATTACTGTCGCCGACGACTTGTTTCATCGTAAGCGTGCCATTCTCGTTTTTTATTTGCTTATCGATGACATAGGCGCCATTTGATAAAAATTGTGCCTGCTCCTGGTTTGCGGGCTTCAGGAATTTTAAAAATGCATCATCCAACCCGATATAGGCCGCTGCCAAAGCTGTTGTCGTCAAGCAGCCTATCAGGATGGCACACAGCAGCGCGGGTCTTAAACGTCTCGCAGGAGTAAACCTGCTCTGTCTTTTCGCTTCGTTCTGGCTATGTACGACAATGTTATGAAACATTTTCTCTTTTTGCTCCGATGTCGGCGCAAGAGCCTCAAATAGCCGATTAATCTGTTTGTCGCTCAAGATAATTCCCTCCCAAGTCCGCTTTAAGGAGCTTCCGGCCTCTGGCTAGCTGTGTTTGAATCGTGCTTTCCTTGTATCCTATCAACTCTGATATTTCCTTTATCGAGTACGTCTCGTAATAATAAAGGTACAGCACGGTTTTGTATTTTTCGGGAAGTGACAGCAGCCTTGCGAGCATTTTTCCAGATGCCTCCTGACCATTCCAAGAGGAAATCTCCGGTAGGGACTTTGCATCGACGCGCCGGGATTTCCACCAATGCTTTAATACGTCTTTACAGTAATTTCGGGTGGTTACCAAAAACCAAGCCTTTTCGTGTTCATGGTCATTGAATACCACCTGAGATTGAATAAGTTTTATAAATACAGATTGAACAGCGTCTTCTGCATCAGCGGGATTTTTCAAATAGATATAGCTCAGCCTGTAAACTACATCTACATGCCGTTGATAGAGTTCGGCCAATTCCTTATCCGTACGCAATAAAGAATTGCTTTCCATTTTTTCGCCTCCTATATACAACACGATCGGGAGCTCGAAAATATCCCATTCCGATAAAATTTTTAACAGTTATCAATTTTATCGACTGTACCTGCCTTGCTTATGAAGTACAACTAGGTAACCGCGAACAACGATAAGGAAAGGAAATATGATATACTCGGAGGAATATTTTAGATAGTTTATTTTTATATCGGAGGAGTAGTCGAGATGCTGTCGGAAAAAGTGGTCAATTATTGCAGAAGCAAAAACTGGTGGTTTGAAGACATTGATGAGGAGTATAAAAACGCATTAGTAAATTTAGGCATTGATCTGGGTTCAGATTTTGCTGCGTTTTATTTGCATGCAGAGGAAGGGCCGACTTTCTATAATAGACGATATGAAATCTATCAGATTTGTTGGTTTATGATCAATTCTTCGGATTATATGTTAGCAATGGAGAATGCTCATGCCGTTTTAAAACTGCCTGAAGAATATATTCCGTTAGATAGCTTTGAAGGGGAATACGGTTTTTTTTATAATATGAACACAGACGAAGTGATAGGCTTAGGATTGGGTCAGCAAATGGAGGATTTTTATGCTGGTAAACTGGATTCGCAATGGAAAAGCTTTAATTCCTTCCTCGAGTGGTATTTTGAACTGACAGATTCGTGAATGGACTACATAAAAAAGGGCCGCCATACCGCTGCAATGGAGCTAACCTGATGGTGGAATGCTCCGAACGAAGACGGCATGACGGCCTTATATTATATGAAACAAACGTTAAATCAAGGCCATGAACGCTCGCCTTTTATTACTTGGGCGCCCATTTCCAGATCACTTGTATTCTTGAAGTTCGGATAGTCTTTCTTCATCGCTGCAATTAGTTCAGTAGAATTTTTGGACTGTTTAGCCGCTTCTTCAAATTTTGCAATATAGTCACGAGTGAAGGTCACACTGGATGTATTCTCGGAGCTCTTGCCAAGGTAATGGCCCGGGATAACCCGTTCCGGTTTCAGGTCAAGAATCTGCTTCAAAATTTCACGCCAGTGGTCACGGCTCTCTGGGGTCTGGTTATCTGCCATCCAGACATGCAGGTTCTCGTAGATAGGCACGCCGCCCAAGATAGTTTTTTTCGACGGAACCCAAAGGACGGTGTGAGACGGATCAGAACCGTTAAGACCAACCACTTGCACGGTTTCACCATCGACTGTCAGCTTATCACCGTCTAGGACATCAGGGACAATCAGCTCTGTCGGAGCGTTTTCTTTCAGGATTGGGCTCCAGAAGTCATTTTTAATCTTGATGGTTGCCTTAATTCCTTCCACGGTTGCCGGAGTAGCAACGATATTTACGTCTGGAAATGCCTTGCGGATTGCCGACAGGCCGAAGTAGAAATCTGGATCCTTATGGCTGACATAGACCGTAGTCAGCTTCTTTCCAGTGTCTTGGATCATTTTGACCAGCTTTTCGGCGTTGCTCTTTTCGAACTGTGCATCGACGAGTACTACCTCTTTCGGCCCTTCAATTAGGCTTGAACTGACGGAGAAGAGGCCGTTTTCTCCAGGATTGAATGGCGTGATCTTCAGTTCAGCCGCCTGCTTCTTAGGTTCTTCTTTGCTCTCGTTGTTTGTCGTGTTCGCTTTACCGGCGCATGCACTCAGCACTAGTGTGAAACAAAGCAATAACATAACTCCTATAGATGATTTTTTTTGAAACATCTTAAAATCTCCCTCTTTCTTGTATTGATTACGATTATTGAAACCGCAACGTAATGCTATCCAGCGCAAGCTTCCCCTCTTATTCACCTAAGCAATTAAACGCATTCCAAATCTGACCTTCACCACTAATGTCACCAGTTCAAATTGATCCCCAAAGTAGGTAAAGTATGCCCGAATGAGTTCATGTACATTCTGTATTCCCTATGTTTGGCTGCATACTTCGTCAACGATGGGCGTGGAAAATGAGACTCTTGTTGTAACTGTAATAGTTACAACTATTCCAAAAAAAATGGACTTACTATTACATATTGAAAATGTTCGAACATAAAGTGTGCACCTTGGTTGGGACAAGCAGCGAAAAATGCAAATCGCGTAGGGAAGGTTTCTGTTTGTAGCACTCACTGGTTGTAACCATTATAGTTACAACCAGTGAAAATCGTCAAGACAATTCTTTGAAATGTTATGAATTACCTGATTTCGTCTCATGAGAGATGTGGATTGGAAATGAATAGGGAGTTCCTTGTTCTTTATTTGGCGGGTTAATTAAGGTCATAATGATGAGGGGAAGAGGCCATACCAAATCCAGTTCAACTTCGGGAACGAAGTGAAATGGTTGTCGCATGAAGGAGAAAATGCAACACCTCCAAAGCGCAGATGGATATCTGTCTTTGGAGGTGTTTTTATTTCAATATAGATCGATTGTGAATGGATCATCTAAAATATGTCTTATGCGTTACCCTCGCTGCGAGCCAGCTCTTTCCGTACTAGCGGGGCGACCTTGGTGCCGAGCAGTTCAATCGAGCGCATGATATCACGGTGCGGAATAGAACCAATGTCACAGTGCAGGAAGAAGCGCGTCACGCCCAAGTTGCGGTGGAGTAATACGATTTTCTCAGCGACATGCTCTGGATCGCCGACATAGAGACAGCCTCGCAACTTGCTGTCCTCATCGAAGGTTGCGCGTGTGTACTGAGCTCCCCAGCCACGCTCACGTCCGAGCTTGTTCATCATGGCTTGTGTCCCTGGGAACAGAAGATCTGCCGCCTTCTCGGCGGTATCGGCTACAATGCCATGTGAGTGGGTTGCAATTTGCAGCTTGTTGACATCGTGTCCAGCCTTAGCCGCGGATCTCTTATAGAGCTCGACAAGCGGCGCAAAGCGCTCCGGCATGCCGCCAATGATCGCATAAGCAACCGGCAAGCCGAGTCTGCCGGCCCGGACGGAAGATTCTGCGTTACCGCCGGTGGCAATCCAGACGGGAAGCGGTTCCTGAACGGCCCGTGGGTACACGCCAAGATTGTCAATAGCCGCACGATGACGACTGCCTCGCCAGCTTACCTTCTCTGACTCCCGGATAGCGAGCAGAAGCTCCAGATTCTCTTCATACAATTGATCGTAATCATTCAAGTTGTAGCCGAACAGCGGGAAGGATTCAATGAACGAGCCGCGGCCCGCCATAATCTCGGCGCGTCCGTTCGAGATGGCATCCAGCGTCGCAAACTGTTGATAGACGCGTACCGGATCATCCGAGGACAGGACAGTCACGGCGCTGGTCAGCCGAATATGTTTCGTTTGTGCCGCCGCTGCCGCCAGGATGACCGCTGGGGCCGAAGAAGCATACTCATACCGGTGGTGCTCGCCGATGCCGTAGACGTCAAGTCCGACCTGATCAGCTAGAACAATCTCTTCTACCGACCGACGAATTCGCTCGGTATGGCTAATGCGCTCGCCTGTCACCGGATCCGTCGAAGCCTCCAAAAACGTACTGATTCCAATTTCCAGATCAACAACCGCTTCATCGGTCATCGTGTTCGCCTCCTTTATTTAGATGTCGCTTTATAATATATAGTAACATAACTATAGTTAGTTTGAAAGGACAACAAAAAGATGTCCCGTTTGTCGGTTGCCTGTTACCTCTGTCAGTCGCTCATTTCAATCTTGCCCGCCCATCCGCATTCCCATCCGTCTATGATTTGATTACAGATAGCGACTCATTAATGGCGAACATGGCTATAGGATTATCTAAGACTGAGTCTAGATTATGAGAAGTGCTTATTGTTAGAATGAAAGGGTAACCATTTATTAAAAACACGAAGCGTCTAAAAATCATAAAAATAAAAGGAGAAGGACTCCTTTTCAACGGAATTCTAGACTAACCTAGTCGTATTGAAGTGGAATATAAGGAATGGGGAAGCGGGTGCCGATGTTGTCCCTTTTCCCCGACCCTAGTCCAGTATAAATCCCGACGATCGTACGACTCTCTCAAATTTTTCCTCGACTACAATGATGGAAGAGCATCATTCGCATGGATCATCGATGTTAGAATGAGAGCGTCTATCAAGACTAGGGAGCTGAAACTGTGAAAAAGATTAGAAAAGCGTTCATTTATATTGGAGTTACCATTCTTTTATTAGTTGGGGTAGCATTGGTTTTTCCCACATGGACTCCGAGCATAGACGGCGCTGACAGCATAAGCGTACTTGAGGAAGTCGAAATTAATGGAACGGGCCATGAATTGATGATACGGGGACAGGATAAGAACAATCCAGTTGTCATTTTCTTACACGGTGGACCGGCTGTATCGGAAATCCCCTATGTAACCAAATACCAAGACATATTGGAAAAGCATTTCACGGTTGTTCGTTACGATCAGAGAGCTGGAGGAAAGTCGTATCACTTTGGAGAGGATTATTCCAATCTGTCTACTGATTTATTAGTGAAAGATGTACTGGCTTTGACAGATTACATATCGGCTCGTTTTCATCAAGAGAAGGTCATATTAGCGGGCCATTCCTTCGGAACTTATATTGGCATACAAGCTGCACAGCAAGCACCTGAGAAATATAAAGCCTATATTGGCATCGGACAGATGTCTAACGTTACGGAAAGTGAAAAGGATGCATTGCAGTTTACGATTGATCAAGCAAAATTGGGCGGCAACACAACCGATGTGGAGTACTTGCAAGGGTTAACGGAAAAAGTGCAAAGCGGAGAACAATTAACTCCACGCAATTATGTGCGCAAATATGGCGGTGCGGCAAGATTGATTAATGTGAATGCTGACATGGATAGAGGCTTGTTCGGACCGGAGTATAACTTGCTGGATCGCATCCGTTTTTATCGCAGCGTCTCGAATGCACAAGAAGTATTGATAGGGCAGGCATTGAAGAAACCATTGCCTACATTTGTTACCAAGCTGGAAGTGCCGGTCTATTTCATTATGGGACAGTACGATTACATGACATCTGCGAAAGCAGCCAAAACGTATTTTGATCAAATCGATGCAGCTAAAAAGGAATTTATCACATATGATCAATCCGCTCACTATCCGCAATTTGAAGAAAAAGAGAAGTTCTCGCAATGGATGGTGGACTCGTTCGCAAAATGATGGATTGCAGGGCTATAGTCGAACTTTAGTTCATAGCTGATGCTAATTCGATGATTCAGGCATTGTATGGGTTGAATAGATAAGAATAAGCGGGGACGATGATACGAACAGATGATAGGTCTGTCACATGATCGCACAGAATGACAGGTTGGCAAGCGGCAGCCTTGATAAGATGTACGCAGAGAGGAGCAAATGCGAATGGAATGGCTGAACCGAATGATGTCGGCGCTCGACGTAATCGAGGCGAAGATGCTGGAGCCATTGGATATGGCGGAGCTTGCGAAGGCAGCGTATTCTTCTCCCCATCACTTTCAGCGGATGTTCTATATGCTGACTGGTATGACAGTAGCTGAGTATGTACGGAAACGGCGCTTAACCTTGGCGGCTCAAGAGTTAGCAATGAGTGGCTCTAAAGTGATCGATGTCGCGATGAAGTATTGCTACGATTCGCCAGAATCGTTCTCTAAGGCGTTCCGCAAGCTGCACGGCATCTCGCCCTCCGAGGCTCGAAATTCGGGTGTCCAGCTGAAGGCCTTTCCGCGCATTTCCTTCCACCTATCATTGAAGGGAGACAAAGAAATGGATTATAGAATTGTACAGAGAGAGGCGTTTACCGTTGTAGGAAAGTCGATCCAGACGACCACGAAAGAGGGAGAAAATTCGATCGAGATTCCGAAGTTTTGGCGCGATACTTACGCAGATGGAACCGGCGCAAGCATTTCTGCACTGGGAAAAAATCGAGATATTCTAGGCGTTTGCTATGGCGCGCAGCAGGGTGGAGAGGTCTTTAACTACGCGATTGCAGTAGAGACGGATCGGACGGAATCAGAAGATGGGTTTGAATTTATTCAAGTTCCAGCTGCGACGTGGGCCGTATTTACCTCTATTGGTCCGATGCCTGGTGCCATTCAAGAAGTATGGAACCGCATCTATCAGGAGTGGTTCCCAGCTACAGATTATGAGCAAGCCGAAATCCCTGATTTCGAGCTGTATCCACCGGGAGATACGACATCCGAAGAATATCGCTGCGAAGTGTGGATTCCGGTTATAAAGAAATAAATACGAAGAGTAAGAATTGACGGTACATCAATTACCTGTTAAAAAAAGGAGGCTGGCCCAACATGTACACTGGGCACAGCCTCCTTGTCTATCGTCGTAAAGCCCACAGTACGAGCTTCTCATAGCACTTCCATGGCAATAGACGGATAAGGCGCAAGGGCATCGCCCCTCGACCCATGAAATAGCGCAGCTTCGGTCTTGGCGTGCGCGAAATCTTGACGATGTGACGCGCCACCTCCTGCGGAGGAGGAGCTGTTTCAGAGCTTCGCTTCGAGAATTGCAGAACCGCTTGAAGCAGTTTGCTGTACGGCGAATTCTCGCGTTTTTGGATAGAAGAGAATCCCTTTTCCCATATATCCGTTTTGTAGGAGCCGGGTTCGATCAGTACGGCATATACGCCAAATGGCAGCATCTCAAGCCGCAGTGCCTCTGTAAAGCCTTCGACGGCGAACTTGGAGGCGGCATATGGGGCATAGCCTGGAAAAGCATATCGACCGCTAATGCTGCTCACATTCACGATGGTTCCACTGCCTTGTTCCCGCATAATAGGCAGCGCTTTGCGCGTCACGGCGACCGTGCCGAAAAAATTTGTCTCCAGTTGGGCGCGCCAAGCGTCCATGTCCACTTCCTCAACGTATCCACCTGCGGCATAGCCCGCATTGTTCACGAGCAAATCGACCCTGCCGTACTGCTCGCGAATATGCACGAATGCAGCTTCAATACTCTCCTGATTCGTAACATCTAGGGAGAGCACATGAATGTATGCGGAGACGCCGCATGTCTGTGCTTCAGCAAGCAGCTTACCTTGCTTGGCCGTATTACGCATCGTCGCTACGACATCATATCCTGCGCTCGCCAGCGCGACACTCGTGTAGAGCCCGAAGCCGCTGGACGTACCGGTCACGACGGCGATTGGCCGCGAAGGAGAAGCAATAGAATGCTGCGGCTTCGTATGTGGTGATGTCAACATGAATCCTCCTTTCTCGTCTGTATCCTCATAATTTATGTCGTTCCATTAGCGGAACGCCGATTCGATTGGCGGCCAAGGAAATGAATGACCAGCAGCTACGGCGGTACACAGGCAGATGCCGATCCATGATGGCGGAATATTCCCAATGCCCGGTAGCTCCCCGGTTGCGTTTGAACTGCGCTGCGCCCGAGCTCTCGTTCCATTGCATGCCAAGTCGCTGCACCTCACGGAACAGGACAGCAGAGAGCATGCGGTACAGGCCTGTTTCCAGCGGAAGTGCGGTGTCGTAACCGAAAATTGGCGTCGTCAGTATACCGTTGCGGCAGAAGTAACCCATGATTCCGTCTATTCGTCCCCTCGATGTGCGCAGAGCGACGAAGCGCAGTGTCTTCGCCGCCAGTGCATGTTCGAAGAAGCGCTCATTAAACTGCGGATTGCACGGTGAATATTTATCGATATAGAGCAAGTTGTACAGTTGAACCATGCGGGGAACATCGGCCGGTACCAGCTCTTCATGCCGAACGATCTCGTATTCATGCTTCGCAAGCAGTCCTTCATCACGCTTGATTAACCATCTCGCCTTGGCATTCTGAGTTCTGGAATCGCGGGTATCCAAGCAATAGATTTGGCGGCTAGGCACAAGTGCGCATCCGGCCTCCTCCAAGCTGCGGCACAGCTCCGGGTAATAATGGCGATTTAACGAACGGAACACGATCGAGTGATCGGGGAACCGAGCTTGCAGCAGGGCGATGATCGCTGATACGTGCTCTGCCGTCATACGTGGATACAGATTCGTAGATAGCAGATAATTGTTCACATGCACGACGCGATTGCACCGCGCAAGCTTCATTCCGAATCCGATTCCGCTTAACAGCCACGCAAGCGGCGGTTCCAGCAGCGGCTGCTTCAGCATGCCGAGCTCTTGCTTCGCATAAGTAACATAGTGCGTATAAGGCGAGCATACATATGCGTTGTCGTACTCTTGTTCATTAACGGTAATCGGCAGCACATATTGGTCGTCGATGACGATCACCATCATCCGGGTCTGAATATTATCCACGTCGCGTTCCGGCCCATGTCGTATCCATGGCTCTATCCATGCCTTAGCCGCCTGTCCTTCCTCATCGTTCGGCCAAGGCAGCCGATCGATATTAGCTGCATCATATAGAACTGCGATACTCATACCGTAAACTTCCTCTCGATCCGGCGCAGCTTGTGCCCGGCAGGCTGCGGCTTCCACTCGGTAAATTGAATGTCAGGCGCTGCACACTGAACGATTGCACACAGCTTATGCAGTTCGAGCACAATGTCCTGTTCACATGCTGCCCGATATTGCGTAGGCACTTGCAGCGCCACCGTGATGTGCGTTGGCGAATACTGCACCGCCGCATAGTGTTCAATCTTCGATGAGGCGGACAGAATTGCACGGCGAATAAAATCGGGAAATACAGTCGTAAGTGTGCCGTCTCTTAGTGAGGGCATATAGAACATATCATCGTGCCGCCCTTCGATGCGCTCCAGCGCAGTGAAGGGAGAACCGCACGGACAAGGCTCGTTTCTCTCTGTCAAGACATCGTCCAGCCGATAACGAATGATCGGCTGGGTCATACGCCGGAAGTCAGTAATAATCGGTGTGAATTTTCGTTCCCGCTTGTCTAGCCACTCTTTCTCTATGAAGACGAGGTCTTCGTTCAAGTGGAGCGTCCCGTGTATGCACGTAATGCCGAGAAAGCCTTCCGTGCATTGATAGATTTGGTGCACGGGCTGCTGGAACGCCGCGCTAATTATCGCTTCATCGAGCGGATCAAGGACTTCAGCCACGGAAAAAATCTTTCGCGGACGTATCGCGAGCAGGCCCTGCTCCAGCTGTTCTGCAAGCATGCGAAGCATAGACGGCGGTGCGACGAGCAGGGTAGGGGCGTAAGTGTTCAGTCGCTTGACCTGCTCCTCCAACGGGTCGAGCAGGTCGAAGTAGGCGAATTGCAGCAGCCGCTTGCTCACGCTCCCGTACAGGTTACTGTTGGCACGCAGGAAGAGCGCAATGCGCTCCCGTGCCAGTACGGATCCAGGCAGGGCCTTGGCGAGCATCGCTCCGGCCCATGCCATGCTCTCCTGTGGGCTGACGAGGAAGAGGCCGCGATTGCCTGACGTCCCCGAGGACATACCGACGGTAATACCATTCCATTCTGGAGTGAAGTCGCGGCTCTCCTCAGCTGCCAGTGCCATGGCGAACGCTTCCTCCTTTCGTACGCCAGCGGTATTAAGGGCATCGAAATGCTCCATCATCAGCGACTTGTCCATGACTGGCATGCCGCGCCACTGCTCGACGGGGAGCTCGCCCATGCGCTCGCGCAAGAAGGGGGAGCGCTGCCTGATTCGCCCTAGATGCTTCATCACTTGACGCTGCTGCCACTGCTCCAGTGCTTCCCTGCTACTCCAGCTTCGTCCGTACTTCGTGCGGATATATTCCCGGGCAGCGATCATCATACCTTTATCCACGCTGAGCACCTCCTTGAACCTTAGGGCTTGTTACGTACCTCTGTTCGGCCTCCCGGCAGTGCGTTGGGATGATGTGAAGATCCGGTCGCCTACGATGCAGGATATGTAATCGATGAAGGTTATCCTTATATTGCTGCCAATCCGCTTTGATCAACTTGACGATGGACTTCGGTCGCCGATGCGATGCATAGGCTGCCGTTGACCAAGCAGCGTCGGCGCAGAGGAAGTATTCATGCCCTGCAGAGCGCAGAAGCAGGCCAAGCTGACCCAGCGCATGCCCCGATAGGTTGATGCCGATGATGCTACCGTCCCCGAACAGATCGTATCCCTCTGTGAAGGGCGCATATCCCTCGTCCAAGCTTATTTTGCTGCATGTCTCCTCAATAAGACGGGACCGATCACCGAATCGACCCGGCAATAGCCCAGGCAGAAAGCCGGCTTTCGTAGCTTGGAAAGGAGACATGTCCTGCAGGGGACGATAAGCCTCGCGCAAATAATAAAACTCGGCATTCGCGAAGTCGCGCACACCGCCGATATGATCTGCGTGAAAGTGCGACAAAATAATCGTCCGCACGTCCTCTGGCATTACGCCAAGATTGCGCAGTTGATTGGCTGCACTCTCTTCTTCGCCGATATAGACCGGCGTCGTCCACCGATACAGCCTCGCGGGAAAGGACGATGTAGCCTGAAAAAAACGCGTGGAATAGCCGGTGTCGAACAGGACTGGTCCGAGCCGCGGGTGCTCGATATAGGCGAACATGGCCGGAAAGCGCACGGAAGCGCCGCTCCCGCCTTGAATCGTAAGCCATTCCCGGTGCGTGCAGTACCCTGCGGTCATCAAGTTCACGGAAACTTCTGTTATGGCTCCCTTGTTCACGTCCATGGAGCTGACGAGCCTCCTTCTTGTACCCATGCTTCAGCAAATCGCTTCATGCCTTCCTCGATACCGATTCTAGGCTTATAACCCAACATCTCGCGGGCAGCCGTAATGTCGAGCGTCTGACTCCGTCCGATTAGTCCAACCGAATACCGGGTAAGCTTCGGCTCCTTGCCTCTGGCAAACCAGCGGGCGTTAAGCTCCAGCATCCCGGCCGCCGCCGAAGCGATCTGGTAAGCGAGCGGGATGGGGCGGAACGGCATTTCTAGCAGGGCGAACAGCCTAGCCAGCAAATCGCTCAGCAGCCTAGGCTCGCCGTTCGTAATATTGTACTTGCCGCCAAGCGCAGCCGGGTAAGCTTCGGCGGCTAGCAGCAGCGCATCGACCACGTTGTCGACATACGTAACGTCGAGCATCGACCGGCCGCCGCGAATGAGCGGCATATAGCCGCCTCGGTTCGCCTCTATGAGGCGCGGGAGAATAGCGCGATCACCCGGACCGTAGATCGCGCGGGGCCGCAGCGTAATGGCGTGCAGCCCAGCCTCTTCTACGGCCTGATCCACCTCCCGCTCAGCGAGCAGCTTGGTGGCGGCGTAGGCATTCGCTTGTTTGGAAGGCAGCGGATCGGATTCTTTAATATTCAGTCGATCACGCCAATTCCAGTAAATGCTCGGCGTTGACACATGCACGAGCCGCGCTCCTCCGCTTACGCATCCTTGCACGACATGGCGTGTGCCGATGACGTTGCTGGCGTAGAAGTCGGCATATGCGCCCCATGGAGCAGACAGTGCTGCGCAGTGGAAGACGGTATCTTGACCGTGGCATATCTCCTTAATCCGCTCGGCATCGCCTAACTCAAGCGGAATAAATCGGACACCCATCCGTTCCAGTTCATGGCCTACATGCGTATTGCGGCCGATGGCGCTGACGGTATAGCCTTCTTCGACCAATCTTAATGCCAACCGCTGCCCTAGGAATCCAGTTCCTCCCGTCACTAATGCTCGTCTGCTCATGATGATTCACCATTCCATTCTATATCTGATGTAGTGGCCTCTATTAGTGAGACGGAGCGCTTTTTGCTCTCTCGCCAGAAGCGGTATAGCATAACGGCCTGCGCGACAAACGGCTTCGGATCCTGCCAGCGGAAGATGACATCTCGTCCTTTCCATAGCTCCCTCAACCAATAGCCCCGCCGAGGACTCCTCCAGCCGTACGCCAGCATGGCGAGCGTCAACATGGCAGGGCGGGTGGATGTTGGCTCGATGGGGTAGGCTCTCGCATGATGCGCGCCAAGATTTGCATCAAGATATGTATCTTGATTAGCAGTGTTAATTGTGCAGCCGTCTATGCCGACCTCTTTGTCGCCATTTATCCCGCCATTCATCTCGAAGAACGCCTTGTCCAACTGATCGGATGCGGTAAAGCAGTGGACGCCGCTTGTTGCACGGGGATTGCACTCGATCGGGTAGATATTCTGTTCCGGCGTGACGATAAAGTCAAACGCAATCTGCCCCGTATATCGAAGCGGGGCGACAAATCGCTGCACCCATGCCAGCAAATCGGCCCGTGTCTCGTGCTTGAAGGCGATGCTTGCTCCTGCACCAGCAGTGAATTCGGAGGGGTAGCAGGCATGAGCACGTACAGCGCCATCGCGGACAATGCTGTACGTACAGTACAATGTACCGTGAATATATTGCTGCCCGACCCAAGGATAGACCGGGGTGATTAGGATATCGTCCGGCAGGGCATAGTCAGCCCGTACGAATAATACACGGCTCGCGAAGCGCGAGTAGGCCGGCTTCAGTATGGCAGCATCCGCCCCAAGCGTCCGTATGTAGTCGTCAGCTTCCGCTCGTGATGTCAGCAGCTGTGTCGAAGGTGCGAGCAAGCCAGCTTGCCGGATCAATTCGATGAATTGTCCCTTATGATGAAGCTGCTTGAGTATCTCCCACGGAGGAGCAAATAGCTCGCATCCATTGGGCCATGCCCGCTGTCTCTGTACTAGATAGAACACTTCCTCGCAGGTCGGAATTACGCAATCCACCTGCTCGTCTATCACGATACGCTCTATCATAGCTAGGAACCGCTCTTGTTCATGGCGGGGAGGCGGATAACAGTAATGACGGATGACAAAGCGGGAGGCCGAGCCTATTGTGACGAGCAAGCTATCAGCCATGATGATCCGGTGCCCAGCACCACCCAATAGCCGCGCCAGCTCCAAGGAGACGGGGGCGCGGCTGCCGGTAATTAGGACAGTTCGCCTCCCATCCGGCGGTATATCATTGGACGGACTGCTAGAACTGCTAGAACTGCTAATATTCAAGCACCAGCCCTCCCAATGACAGCCCGGCAGAAGTTCCAAGCAGCAGAATACGGTCTCCCCGCTGCACCTGCCCTTGGTGAATGGCCTCATGTAATCCCATCGGAATCGAGGCGGCAATCGTATTGCCGTGATCCGATGTAATGTTCATGAGCTGCTCTGGAGCAATGCCCAGCTTGCGGCTAATCAGGCGCATCGCCATAGCGCTGCCTTGGTGTGGAATGATAAGCGGGAATTGCGACATTGCCGTATTTCCCGATCCAAGCAGCCGTTCAAGGAAGTCAGGCAGAAGCTTGGACGCCAATTTATAAATCGGCTGACCATCCATATGGAACATATAGTCGCTCATTCGAGCATCATCGTAATATTTAGCGTGCAGCCCCGTACCTCCACCGCGTATCTCGGAGTATGAGGCTCCGGTACTATAGGTTTCTATTAATGAGGCTGCGATACGAGAGTGCTCGTATGCTGCCGCTTGGCCTACGATCACGGCAGCGGCGCCATCGCCGAATAGAACCGCGCTTTCTTTGTGCTCCCAGTTCAGGCCTACCGAGGCTACCTCTGTCGAGACGATGAGGATACGTTGATAGCGTCCAGCGGCAATCAGATATGACATGACGTCCAGCGCAACCAGGAAGCTAAGGCAAGTCGAATTTATGTCAAAGGAAGGTACCCCAGAATCCTCTTTCCCCATTGCTTGCTGTATCAAAGCCGCTGTGCATGGAATCGGCTGTTGCATTGTACCGCTTGCGCATACGATGCAGTCGATGTCAGCGAAGGTGAGCCCCGCATCCTGCAGTGCGGCTTGTGCAGCGAATGCCCCCATCTCGGCGGCTGTTTCATTTTCAACAAAATATCGTACGCGAACCTCCGACTTTTTCAGGGACCACCCGGCGGGTACGCCAAGCTTCCGATCCATTTCATCCGAGGTAACGCGCTGCTTCGGTAAATATACCCCCGTGCCGATAATTTTCACTTTTCTCTCCATACTCCCATGGCCTCGTTCCTCTTGTTGATTTCGATCATGACGTGAAGCTCTTGCTTATTACCCAAAAGCTCCCTCTATTGTAATGCACATTCTCTTGGTGGTTCCATCAATTTACTCGTTCGGTTGATTCTTCTATTATATCGGAGTACTTTTACATTGGCGTGATAATCTGTCTTGCAAAAAAAATTGTAAAAAAACCTTACGATTAAAAATGCCATTACGTTCCTATCCAGATGTGTTGCTGTTGTTACGTAATAAAAATGTAGTTTGTTGAGCGAAAAAAGGTTGGGCTCAAGAAGATCTGGCAAAAAGGGGAGAGTAGCCAAACTATCGCTATTCTCAAAAGGATACTAACCGAAGTGTTTGTTTAATAAGAGGAGTGATGCATATAGGAGAAACTATTGATAGAGAATCAATAGCCTCCTTGTTTCATTTCATACAGATGTCAGAAACAAAGGTGGTCATGAAGGTAAATCCCATGAAAGGGGAGTGTCCTTCGTCATATTCAATGACTATTGGGACACTCCCTTCATGGCAGTGCTTTTAAGCGTGCTGCAGTTCTCCGTCTACGAACTGGGGAAGTGCGGCAATGCCGGCCGTATTCAAAAAGTTCCAAGGCTTGTTAAAGTGAGGCTGGAAGAAGAAGTCGATGAAGGCCAACTCGTCGATGGTCATCCCATTTTGAATGCATACCGACAAGGTGTTCATCGCTTGGGTCAAGTCAACTTTGGACATGATTTGCGCTCCCAACAGGCGGCGGCTTTCTTTCTCATACACAACCTTCAAGGTTACGGTCTCTGCCGATGGCATAAATTCAGGCCGGTAGGCGTCGATTACCGTAACTGCTTCGGCATCGATATTCTCATCTGCGCATGCAACCTCGGTGAGACCCGTCGAAGCTAGATTGATATCGTATATTTTGAGACCCGATGTCCCTTGGGTGCCTACATATTTTGTCGTTGGTCCCATCAGATTGCGGGCTACCAGCATCCCCATCCGTACCGCATTGGTAGCCAGCGGAATGTAGGCAGCTCTGCCGGTCGGATTGTAATGCACAGCACAGCTATCGCCGGCGGCGAACACGTCCTGCTTGCTGGTTTGCATATAGGAATCGACGATGATCGCGCCATTTGGCAGCATATCCACTTGACCATTAAGCAGTTGGGTATTCGGGCGGAAACCGATACAAAGAATGACCATATCTGTTTCTACTTCACCCTTGTCAGTGATGACCTTGTTTACGATGCCCTCCTTGCCTTCAAACCCCTTCACGGTTTGCTCAAGCGCAAGCTCGATGCCTTTGCCGCGGAACGCTTCCTCAATTTGACTACTGAAATCAGCATCCAGGTAACGGTTAAGAATTCGGTCTTCGCTATCAATCAACGTTACCTGCTTACCGCTCTGCTGGAACGCCTCCACAAGCTCTACACCGATATATCCCGCACCGACCACTGTGATGTGGTCTGCCTGTTTACCTTTGTCGATGATGTTGTTCGCATGTTCGTAATTTTTGCACAGCAGAATGTTGTCCAGCTCCATGCCTGGAAGCTGTGGAATGATCGGCCAAGATCCCGTCGTGACAATCAGCTTATCGAAGCAATCATTGAATTCTTCTCCGGTCAGCAGGTTGCGCACCTGCATCGTTTTCGCATCCGTATCAACAGTGAGAACCTCGTGGCGCATGTGAGTAATGACACCTAAATTCGCCAAGTGCTGCGGCGAGGAGTAGAAGAGTCCTTCCGGCTCTTTCACGACACCGCCCACATACAATGCGATCCCGCAAGATAAGAACGATATATTGTCGTTGCGTTCGTAAACGGTAATCTGGGCTTCGGGGTATAGCTTGGCGGCATTCACCACTGCTGCTGTTCCCGCATGCGTACAACCAATCACTGCAATTTTCATTGTATTTCCTCCTCGAAAATAAAATATAGGTAAACCAAAAAGGTTGAATTTTAATGTGATTAATGTGACTTATTTCACAACCACAGTGTACTGTGATTTATTTCACAAGTCAATAGCTAACTTGTTCTTTTTTTTACAAAAATAGTAGATGTCGGCTGGACACAACATAAAATCCCCCTTAGTGCTAAGGAGGATTTATGATCAATCCAATTCGTTACTCTCTTTTTCGTCAATGAGAATGAGTAGAAAGCTTCATTTCTAGTCACGTCAACTCTAGGACTTTTACTGTTCGTGACACTATAATTGCTGCAATGATAATGATAATTGCCGTAAGGAGACCCGACTCACCGATCCAGACATCGGAAAACTCCCCTGTTGTTGCACGAGTGAAAGGACCTTGGATTACAGAATTCCATGAGGTATGGATAATGACAGAAGGCCAGACGCTGCCAGTGGCTAATCGCAATTGGGCGGTAATATAACTGAACGGAATGATACACAGGTAGATGCCTAGGACAGAGAGAAGGACAGATGGTCCAGCCACATACATACCAGATATGACAATCGGAATATGCCAAGTTGCCCAGATCAATCCGCTAAGCAAAATAGGACGCGGAGCCTTGGCCTCAACTAAACGTGTCAACATATATCCCCGCCAGCCGACTTCTTCCCCCATAACGGGGATAAGGTTGATGATACTTCCTGCAATGCCAGCCACTACGACCATAAGCACGAAGCTCAGCGGCGTAGGCAAGTACTGCAGACCAAGAGCATGATAGTACGTTTCGAAGGTACCTCCCACAGGAAGCTGGAACGAGGCTATACCACTCATCCAGGCAGTGGAGTAGGTGATTCCGCAGATGAGCATAGGAATGAGCAGGCCCAGTCCGATCCCTCTCCATACTTTTACACTGCCCAACTGAAAGGATACATCTGCAAAACCTTCCCGCAAGAGGAGACGGGTTAGAATCGAAGCGATTGCCGGTACGAACATGTACACAACAATAAGCAGAATATTTCCCGACATGATGACAACCGTATTTACGATCAGTGACAACACGAATAAGAAACCAAGAAAGAACGTAAGGCTTTTTCTGGCATGTTGTACTTTCACCTCCCCAAAATCCGAAGCGTTTTTGTTTCCACGCGATTTCAAAATTACATCCTTCCTTTCGATTCATAGAAATGTTTTATATTGATGACCTCAATCTTTCGCAAACTCAGTATGGCCAATGGGGCGTCATTGTTCATAGTGAGGCTTGTAACGAAATGACATGAGGTATGTGTCATCAAAAATGATGATAGAGAGTAACTAGGAAAAGTGATATGGGATGAATGACAATCGGGTTGAGCGATTGACGCATAGCCTTGCTTGCGGTTCATTGCGCTCATCAAATAACTCAATTGAGGTGGAATAACATGAATAAGAAAATGATGGTTAGTGGCATGGCTGCAGTAGTTAGCACAGCGCTGTTGGTTGCTGGAGGAGTTGGGAATGCTGGTGCACGGTCAACAGAAGTGACTCGTTCCGTACAAACGGTGCAGAATGATATTGTGAAATCCTTTAAATCACAGGTTTTTCCATTGAAGACGATTGATCCGACTCAATCGTTTGCAGATTTAAAGCCGCTTAAGAAGATGATCGGGGATGCTCATTATGTAGGATTAGGAGAGGAAACTCATGGTAGCTCTGAATTGTTTACGATGAAATTTCGCCTCGTGAAATATTTAGTTACGGAGATGGGATTTACGAACTTCGGGATGGAGGAGGATTGGGGGAATGGTTTGAAATTAAATGAATATATCCACACAGGCAAAGGAGATCCCAAGCAATTTTTGAAGCTGTTATATCCAACTGATGAGATCGTCGCTATGGTGGAGTGGATGAAGGATTACAATGCTAATCCAAAGAACAAGAAAAAGATTCAATTTATCGGGCTCGATCTAAAGTCATTGGATAAAGACGTCTACGATACAGTCATTAACTATGTGAAGAAGCATCATCCCGATATGCTGTCTGAAGTCGTGCAGAACTATAAAGATATGCCAGCGGTAACTGTCAATTTGCAGGAGTATATGAAGCTGACTTATGAGGAGAAAGCCCGGTTCCAAGCGAATGCGGAGAGAGTTGTCCAATTGCTTGAGAAAGTAGCCGTAAAAGACAAGAAGAAGGCTAATTCAAATGAGCTTACGTGGGTGAAAGGGACGGCGAAGGCAATCAAGCATTATACAACCATGATGATTCCTGAAGAGTATCCGTCTTTTGTCACCCTCCACGAGCAATATTTGGCAGACCTTGCCGTATGGACGAAAGAAACACTTGGTGGGAAAACGATGGTCTGGGGCCATAATATTCACGTAGCTAAGGGTGTTATCGATAAAGAATGGTATCCGAAGCCAGCTGGGGAGTTCCTGAAGGAACGTGTAGGTGATCAATACGTCGTTATAGGAACCTCGATGACGGAAGGACATTTTACAACATACGAGTTTGACATGAGTGGCGGCGGAAAGATTAAGACAGATGCAATACCGCAGCAGAAAAACAGTACGAACGATATGTTCGGAAAAGTATCTTACGAGAGGTTCCTATTGGACGCTCGCCATCTGAAGGGAGAGGCAGGGCGATGGGTGAAGGAAAAGCAGCCGTTCCTCAGCTTAGGGGCGCGGATAATACCGGGCCTGCCGCCATATTTCAATGTGCCCCTGCGGGAACGGTTTGACATTCTTGTCCATATTCGTAACACAAGCCCATCCCATATGTTACAAGTACAAAAGTAGGAAATCATTTCTAGAGCAATCGGGATACGGTTGCTCTTTCTTCTTATACTAGACCTTACTCCGCACGAAGGTTCAATCATTTCAGAAATTAATGGTTCTCAATTAGGATGTATGTGGTGTAACTTGTAGATATCTGATGAAGGATTGAGGTATTCCTATGAAAGAATGGATGAAGCGATGGTTGTGGTCAGATTGGGTCATGTTATGTATACGGATCTCATGGTGGATCACGCTCGTGATTAGTCTATGCATATTGCATGAGCGAGGATTGCCGATACCACTTTGGGCAGCTATAGGGCTCTCCTTTGTTCCATTATTCATCCCGCTTTGGCTTCAACAGTATCATTTGCAGTGGTATTTGATTGCTGAAATTGTGTTGTCGGGGAGTTTTGTTATTTTCTTAAATCTGTATGGGATATCGAATGTATGGCAATATGCCCCGATTGTATTTGTCATTGGCTTTCTAAGCAGTAATCCTACTTACCGATGGACAGCGATTCTATCTTCTGGTGTCATCCCGTTTATTCTCGGCTGGGTAAGTAAAATGAGTTGGATTGATATCATCGTAGACGTCATTTTGCATTATGGGATTGTATTTGCCTTGGGATATGCCTTTCAATTAGCGGTACTTACGCATAGGCAGGGGCAAGTGATCAAGGAGCAAAATCGGATTTTGGAACAACATGTGACTCAGGTTGAACAGATGACGTTAGTCGAGGAGCGAAATCGACTATCTAAGGAACTGCACGATACGATCGGCCATACGTTGACTTCACTCATTATGGGAATGGAGTCGCTGCGTCAGGCGGCAACAGGCGATCAAACTGAACGCATTGATGCTCTTCTGCGCTCTGCTCGCAGTGGACTAGAAGAAGTTCGAACTCACTTGCATCAGATGTCGTCATCTACCCTACCTGCATCTTTTGCGACTTCTCTACAAAAGCTGGTTAGCAAATTCAAGGATACAACAAGGATTGAAGTTAAGTATCGAACATTAGGTGAGGAGTATGCCGTGCCTAATCCGATCAAATTAACATTGTACCGTTGTCTACAAGAGGCATTGACGAATGCGGCTCGTCACGGACAAGCAACGGCCATCGAGGTTCATTTGCATTTCGAAGCGAATCAATTGCGTTTGCAAATTCAAGATAATGGGGTAGGTAATGAGCAGTTGCAGCCAGGCTTTGGGCTTTCTACGATGAAGGAGCGCTTGCTAGAGTTGTCAGGCCACTTATCAGTCCACTCTCATCGTGATGAAGGGACGGTCGTGCTCTGTACAGTGCCTAGATATGAAATTGTTCAAAGCAAAATACGGCTTGTTATCGTCGACGATCAGCAGTTGATTGTCGATAGTCTTAGCATGATACTTGATAATCAACAGGATCTGCAGGTAGTAGGAACGGCCGGAAATGGAAAATTAGCTGTTGAGTTGTGCGAGCAGGTTCATCCAGATGTTATCTTGCTGGATGTCCGTATGCCTGAAATGGATGGAATCGAAGCTTTACAAGTGATTAAGGAAAAGTGGCCTGATCTACAAGTGATCGTAATGAGTACCTTCAGTGATGTAGAACAAGCGGTGACCGCACTTCAGTACGGGGCAGTGGGGTATTTGTTGAAATCCATACAGCCCAAGGAGTTAATCGACACGATTCGCCTCATTCATGCTGGAGGCATGTCCATCACCCAGGAGATCGCGGAGCAAGTATTCGAAGAGATGAAGCAGCAGCGGGTGAAGCTCAAGGAACGTGGAAATATCATTTGGGATAATCCATATGGATTAATTAAACGCGAGTTCGAGTTGTTGGATCTGCTGCACCGTGGATCACGTTACAAAGCTATCGCCGCTAGCATGAATCTTTCAGAAGGAACGATCCGCAATTATATATCTATCCTCTATTCCAAGCTAGGCGTAAATAACAGGCAAGATGCAGTGGACAAGGCGAAGGAAGAAGGGTTGATTAGTTAGAAGAGGGAGCTTTGATAGATTAGTGGCAATAATCAACTTCTCCAAATAAGTCCGTGAAATTCACGGACTGTTTTTATGCCTTAAATCCATTTATAGTATAATGAACTATTAACAGCATAGATGAAAAACTGGGAAAAGAGGGAACGGATGCCTACTATACTAGTTGCTGATGATGATGCGAACATTCGCGAACTTGTATGTTTATTTTTACGCAAAGATGGGTTCACAACAGTTGAAGCCGCGGACGGTAAGGAAGCACTGGCCGTCTATGCCTCAACGCATGTCGATCTTGTCGTTCTTGATATTATGATGCCGGTAATGGACGGCTGGACGTTATGCAAGGAGCTCAGAAGAGCGAATCCTGATCTACCCTTGCTTATGCTGACTGCGAGAGGCGAAACATGGGAGAAAGTGAAAGGTTTCGATCTTGGGACGGACGATTATTTGACGAAACCATTCGATCCGCTAGAGTTGACGGTTCGTGTTAGAGCATTACTGAAACGATATCGGATTGGCTCCACGCAGACCATCCAGTTCGGCAATGTCACGCTTGATCGACAGACCTATAAGGTGTTGAGAGGGACGGAGTCGCTTACGCTGCCGCTCAAGGAATTCGAATTGTTATATAAGCTCGCTGGAACACCTGGACAAGTCTATACACGCGAGCAGTTGATCGATCAAATTTGGGGTATTGATTATGCAGGAGATGATCGAACGGTAGACGTACATATTAAACGCCTGCGCGAACGGTTCGCAACTACACCCGATTTTCGTATCGAAACGGTACGTGGGCTTGGGTACCGGCTTGAGGTTTACGAATGATCAGGTCCTTATATATACGTGTTGTCCTGACATTTTTAGTGTCTGTTATCGCGGGTACGATCATTTCTTTTTTTGTGTCCACTTGGATATTTGAAGGAAAATTAAACGAGAACGCACAAATCAACATTCGTAACTTTGGCCAAGATATTGTCCGGATTTACAAGACTCTTCCGTTAAGTGAAGCGGATTCGTTCGTAAGTGAAATGAAGATGCTGGATTCCTATCATATTCGGATTTACGAAGCAACGGGTCAGTTCCAATCGTACGGAAGAGTTAACGAACACAAACCTGCCATTGTGACGAAGGAGCAATTAAAGAAAGTATTAGCTGGAGGAGTTGTTCAAGACAATCCGAATGGTATTGGCAAGGTTCTCTTAGGGCTGCCATTGAAAACGGAACTGGGAACAAAAGCGATGTTCTTGGAGATGCTCGCCCCCCCTTCCACCTCCTTTGTCACCATGTGGGCATCGATCTTTGCAACCTGTTCGTTGATTGCAGGAAGCTTATTGATTCTGGTTGCCTCCATATTTTTGGTAAGACCGATCAAAAAGCTGACAAAGGCGACCAAGCGTATAGCCGCTGGTGATTTCAACGTCAAGCTGAATATTAAGCAAACGGGTGAGCTGGGTACTTTGGCTCGCAGCTTCGAAGAAATGATGCACGATTTGCAGCAACTGGAGAAGATGCGTAGGGAATTCGTAACGAATGTGTCGCACGAGGTTCAATCTCCGCTCACCTCGATTTCCGGTTATGCGCTCGCACTCAAGCAAGTAGACCTAGCAGATCACGAAAGAAGTCGTTATCTTGATATTATCATCGCTGAAGCGAAGCGGATGTCCAAGATGAGCGACAGCCTGCTCAAGCTGAGTTTGCTTGAAGCGCAGTCACAGCAACTTCGTTTGTCTACACTTAGCCTTGATGAACAGATCAGACGAGTAATCGTGGCGCTCCAACCGCAATGGTCTGCTCGCAGCATCCATTTCGAGCTCAACTTAAAGGCCATTCGCCTAACGGCTGATCATGATTTGTTAAATCAGGTATGGACGAACATAATTGGAAATAGCATTAAATTTTCGAGGGATGGCGGCATGATTGACGTCAGCATCAAACAAGATGCCAAAAACGCGATCGTCCGCATATCCGACACGGGCATTGGTATTTCCTTGGAGGATCAGAAGCGTATATTCGAACGGTTTTTCAAGGCCGATCGTTCCCATAGCCGTAAGTATGGCGGCAGCGGTATGGGGCTTGCCATCGTAAAGCAGATCGTATCGCTTCATCAAGGCGACATCCGAGTGGAGAGCGAACCAGGTGAAGGAACGACCTTCATTGTCACCTTGCCTATTACTACGCCAACAGATTAGTTAGATTCATAGGGTATCCATCGGATTGACTGGACCGCGTTCTCCATGCTGCGGCCCACATGCAAGCTTCCTTGTATGTAGGCCGCAGCATTTTTACTTGTTCATATTCAGTTCATATTGTCGTCATGAGGAGTACATTTTTGTTGGTTAAACTTTCATAAGTCGCACTGTTAAGGTAACTGAATAAACAGATCAGGACAGGAGTAGATGAGAGTGACACAAACAGAGGAAAAGAAAACGGGGAATGGAACGAAATTTAAGAAAATGCGAAGCATTTTACTTAAAATCATAGCAGCAATCGTTATCGTTATTGTTCTTTTTCTAGGGATTGTTTATATCATGAATGTGATAAGTACGAATTCGGAGAAAAAACAAATAGAGCCCTATGGTCAACACGTGTCTGTGGACGGTAAAAATATGAATGTGTTAATTCAAGGCGATGGCAAGGAAACGATCGTGCTTCTGCCTGGTTATGGAACAGCTGCACCAGCGCTTGATTTTAAGCTGCTCATCGATGAACTATCTCCAAACTACAAAGTTGTTGCAGTTGAGCCTTTCGGTTATGGGTTAAGTGATGGAACTGAAAAAGATCGAACTACAGAGAACATCGTAAGTGAGGTTCATGAAGCGCTTCAGCAGCTTAACATTAACCGATACATGCTCATGGGCCACTCCATTACAGGAATTTACGGTATTGATTATGTGAACAAGTATCCTAACGAGGTGATTGCATTTGTCGGAATCGATAGCAGTGTTCCAACACAACCAGGTGTGGATGTAAAATTCCCATTGAAAACGTTTGCATTTCTTAAAAAATCAGGTCTCCAAAGATTGGCGGTCAAATTTGGTGGCAGCCCCTATGGTGAACTCGCATTTGATGATCGCACCGTAGAGCAGATGACCATGCTGTCGAATAAAAACTCGAATAGTTCCACGATGTTAAATGAAATGGATCATATCTCCTCTAATTTCAAAGGGGCTCAAGGCTTAACATTCCGTAAAGACCTTCCACTTCTACTCTTTGTACAAGCGGATAATCAAGGTGTACCCGGATGGATTCCTCTGCATGAAGGGCAGATCAAAGACTCGGTGCATGGAAAAGTCGTCATTATGGAAGGCTCCCATTATTTACACCACACCAAATTCAAAGAAATCGCGGAGAACGTTAGAACCTTTATGAAAGAAGCAAAATAAATAGAACGAATGGAAGACCGTCCCAAAGGACGGTTTCCACAGTTTATCCAATTCGGCCTGTGTCTGGGTCAATTGATGAAAGAGGGGGATGCGTATGAGATTATTTGAAATCCTTGTAGTTCTATCCTGTTTGGCTTTACTACTAGATTTGTTGTTTATTAAAAGAAGCGCACAGAAAACAGGATTGGGTTTGTGTATAGGAAGTAGCGTTATATTCGCAGTTCAATTGTTGGTTGAGGGGTACAGATGGCAGTTGCTTTTGGTATATATGATGACGGCTCTATTCCTACTCATCGTGTTATTCAGGCATTCAAGAAAGATGGTAAATATAAAATTAGGGAAGCTGCCGAAATATAGTTTATCTTCCATCATCGTTATTTTACTTGTTGTATCTACCAGCTTGTCTGTATACTTGCCTGTCTTTCATTTGCCGAAGCTTGATGGTCCAGAGAAAGTGGGTACTCAAACATTTCATTTTACAGATCAGAATAGAGATGAAGTCTTAACTGAAGATCAAAGCGATAAGCGGGAGCTAATGGTTCAAGTTTGGTATCCTACGGAAAATAAAAATAACAACAAGAGTGAAGCGCTTTTTCCAAAAGATAAAGAAATGTTCAAAAAATATATTCAGACATACTCTAATTCTTTAAACCTTCCCGATTTTGTATTCGATTACTGGAAGTATAGTAGAACCAATTCTTATGAAAATGTAGAAATATTGCCTTCTACAAGTCCTTATCCCTTGGTATTGCTATCTCATGGTATGGGAACCAGTAGAGTTCTACATGCATCACAAGCCGAGAATCTGGCCAGTCATGGGTTTATCGTGGTCACAATCGATCATACGTATAGCACCTTTGCTACCATTTTTCCGGATGGCCGTGTAACGGACTATAAAACAAAGATGAAAACAACAGATGAGCGTAGAAAGATTGGGGATATATGGACACAAGACGTAGAGTTTGTAATTAATCAAATTGAAAAGCTAAATTCAGGGGCAATCGAAAGTCAATTTAAAGGGAAAATAGATTTAAATAACATAGGCGCGATGGGGCATTCTTTTGGGGGTGCAACGGCGTTTAATGCAACTTATTTAGATCATAGAATCAAGGCCGGGATCAATATGGACGGGTCACTCTATGAAGTGAAAAATAGAGATGTTATAAACAAGCCGTTTATGTTCATAAGATCGGGAAGTTTTAAAGACTGGTTAGTAGATTTTAAAAAGGATAAAAATCTGGATAACGAAATAAATAAACAACTTTCAGATGAGCTGCACATTATTAAAAATGTTATCAATCAGGGGGGAAGTGCGATTTATGTAGAAGGAACCGAACACTTCAATTTTACGGATCTTCAATTCTATTCTCCGTTGATTAAACTGACTGGGATAACAGGAAATATGGATGGTAAAAGAGGATCATGGATCGTAAATCAATATGTACTCGATTTCTTTAATAAGCATCTGAAAGGAACGGGTGGAAATCTGATTCAGGGACCGAATGACTTGTATCCAGAGGTGAAATTTATAGGTCCGGGAGACTTTTAACCGATAATGTCCGACTGCGTTGAGTGAATTCGTCGTTGGATGTAACGATGGTGTCAATTTGTCCATTCGGATTCTCTAAACACTGCTACCCGTATTCTCCATGTGACGCTATAGCATTTTTTCCTGTTCATACTCCGTTCATATTGTCGTCATAAGGAGTACATCGTCGTCGTATAAGCTATCTTTATTGGCGAGTAGTGGATCGCCAATAAACAGATAAGGACAGGAGAAGATGCGAATGGTAATGAGAGTGGGCAAGAAAATAGCTAAAAAACGAACTTTAATCGCCGCGTTAACCCTTGTGTTAACCATGTTGGCGCCAATGTCTGCAATGGCCGCACCAGCTACGAGTAACAGCAGTGATCTTGCTTTTGATGCGACCAAAAAAATAGTTGCTGAGAAAGCCAAGTTACTCACCGAAACATACGGCACAACAAGTCTGCAATATGCGCTTATCGATCATGGTGCGGCTTGTACGCCGGTGAGGAGCTAGTAAAACCACTCTAATCAGGTAAAGAATCTTCGACAACGATTGAAGCGGACGGCTATACGAAATGGTTCTCAATCCCAACGGCAGCTGCAGGAAAGGTCATGACGGTTACCATGCCTTCGAATAGTTCCTTTGCTGTCTATGAACAGGCGGGGATATGTATCAATCACACCGTGGTCAGCGGCAAGAATCAAGTTGTGTTGCCGGAAAACGGTAGAATTGTATTTGCTGGAGAAATTGGCTCTACATTTGAGATTTCATTAGAAAGTTAATTTATTTCATCATTTATAGAACAATGCGGATACGCCTAGTAAGGTAATTTATATTCATTATTAATTTCACTTGCCAAAGAATACAATATATTCTATTATTTCTATAAAGTAGTTCCGTCGTTGTCCAGACAGCATCGCCAAAAATTATAAATGGAGCGATTATTATGAAGAAAATTCCATTCTTAGCTTTATTGGCGGCTCTCTCGGTTATATCTATTGTGCCTGCTGCAAATGCAGAACAAGTATCGTCTCAAGTAAATGCATCATATGCTTCAACACCTAGTAACAATCCAACGATTTCAGCATCAACAAACATGCATTACGAAGGAACATTTGATTCAATATCTACTAATCTCCTCGTCAAAAAAAATATGATTGTTGATGAGGGTAAGTATGTAGCTGTGACAGCTTACGCAACATATCCAAAAGACACTTTACTCTACATGCAGCTTCAAAAAAAGAATGGAAGCTCTTGGGATATGGTTAAAGAGGACATTTTCACCGACAATATTAAGGCACACACGTACACTAAACTTAAAGCGGGTACCTACCGAGTTCAATTGTGGTATAACGGTGCTCCAAGTGGTAAAATCACCAACGGAAAAGTGAAACTCGACTGGGTCGGCGAATAGATACTTTTATCAAAAAGGCATCTCGTTCTTGAGATGTCTTTTTGTATCCCGCTTTTGCAAGACGTTAGAACCTAAAAATTCAAATTCAAAAGTCATTTTCTTTCTTGTTGACTATACTCATTTTATTTTATATAATTATCTCGAATTAGAGATACTCTAGTCCAAGATAAAGTTGTGCCATCCCAAATAGCTGTTGCTCCTATTTGTATAAATGCGAAACAGGCAGGATAGATTAATTGAGGATGGATGAAAAAGTATTGAAAATGATGCAATTAATTTATTTACACATGTTTCCACAACATATATCGATTTAAAGGATATTCGAATTTAGGAGGAAGAAAACGATGGCAAAAGATTTCTACACTGCACTTAAAGAAAGACGTACTTACTACGGAATCAATAAAGAGGTCAAAGTATCAGATGAGAGAATCAAAGAAATCGTCGAATTTGCTGTGAAACACACTCCGTCAGCGTTCAATTCACAATCTTCGCGTTTGGTTGTATTGTCTGGTGAGGCACATAATAAATTATGGGACATTACAACGGAAACATTGAGAAAAGTAGTTGGTGATGGAGACTTTTCAGGAACACAACAAAAAATGGATTCCTTCAAAGCAGGTTATGGTACTGTATTATTCTTTGAAGATGAGGCTGTAGTGAAATCACTTCAAGAACAATTTACTGCATATGCTGACAACTTCCCAATTTGGTCAAACCAAGCATCAGGTATGCACCAATTAGTGGTGTGGACAGGATTGGAAGCAGAGGGATTGGGAGCATCTTTGCAGCATTACAATCCACTGATTGATGATGAAGTGAAAAAAGAATGGAATATCCCTGCTAATTGGAAACTTATTGCGCAAATGCCATTTGGTAATCCAACAGCTGCACCAGGTGAAAAGCAATTCAAACCGTTAGAAGAGCGTGTAATGTTTCATAAGTAATTAAGTACTATGTAAACGGAACGTTCAATACAAAGAATCCATTTTGATTTTTCATTATTCAAAATGGATTCTTTTTTTGTGCCAATGAGTAATCTTCATCAAGATTGATTTTCTTTGCAGTAGTTTCTTACATAACCTAGCTGGAGGATTGAGAAGGAAACCTTATACCGCGTGCGAGATGTTCACTTTTTCTCACGATAAGCCGTTAATAAATAATATAGTAAATAATTGGACAGGTGAACTTTTTTGATTCCACCATAGTCTAATCGTTAACTATACACAGAGAACCTAATTGTCGAGAGAGGAGAAATTATGAAGTCAGTAATTGAAGTTAGAAAAGGCCGCATCGGCATTGGGTGGCTCATCGTTTGTTCGATGCTTATCCTGGCCTTATCATGCCCAACAAGTTTATATGCCCAGAGCGACGCGGTATCGGTGACATACGGCAATCAGCCAGGTTCCGTTAAGGAGTTTGTGAAATATGACGTGAGTCCATCTAATTCTGTCACATTAGGTGCGGGTTCCTCCAAGTCGATTAAAGTATACGGATATGAATCCAATGGAAAAAAAGTATCGCTTGGATCGAAGGTGCAGTGGCAGTCAGGCAACGAGCAAGTTGTGAAAATGAGCGGCGCAACGATCAAGGGCGTGGCGGAAGGAAGTACGATCGTTACAGGCGTATATGGATCACAAAGGTTTGATATTTCCGTACACGTTACTGCTACGATTAAAAAACTAATTGTAACTCCTACGAAGGTGGTGCTGTCTCCCGGGAAGTCTGCGGCTTTTTCCGTTCAGGCGGTCTATGCGGGCGGGAGCACAAGAGATGTAACTTCACAGGTGACGGCGAAAGCGTCAGGTCAGGGCATCGACGTTGGCAGTGGTGTCGTTACGGCGGTGGGGCAGCCAAAGGGGAGCGTCAGCGTAAAACTGTATTATGGAGGGAAAGGTGTAACTCTTCCCGTTGTACTACAGGAAAACTTGGTGAGTATTGAGGTTCAGCCTACGTCTCTCGTTGTGGAAGCGGGAGCTGCGAAGCCCATTAAAGTAATCGGCACTTTATCCAGCGGCAAAAAGGTGTCGCTTGCTGGCAAGATAGCATGGAAGTCCGGCAATGATCAAATTGCCAAAGTGACCGTTTCCGGCGTAAAAGGACTTACGGAGGGAACCACGAGAATTGTGGGCGTGTACGGTGATCGTACGTTTGAAATCCCGGTTCAAGTCACACCAAAGTTGAAAAAGCTGACCGTTGTGGCATCGACGGCGAAGCTTGCGCCTCATCAGTCGACGAGCTATCGAGTACAGGCCGTATACAGCAGCGGTAACACGTCTGATGTCACGTCACTTGCCAAGTCGAAGTCGAATGGCAAGGCGACTGCCAATCAAGGGATGATCACTGCAGTAAGTAAAGGGAAGGCTGTCCTTACCTTTTCATATGGCGGCAAACAAGTATCTCTGCGTATCACAGTAGAGTAGGATGATCTTGAGTTCTAGTTCTATACAAGGCCTGCACAGGTTGATGACCTGTAGAAGTAAAGCATGATGTTCGTGTTGCTCGTGATGTTAGCGTCATGAAGATGTATATATCGGAAAGCGGCAGCTCAGGATTCGTCATTCCTGATACTGCCGCTTTTCATTTGCCATTATCGAGAATCTCGTTGTCTCACAGCAACAATGTAGACGTCAATTAGACCTCTATCCGTAAGAATGTGCCCGTGCTTAGTCCGTAATAAGGAACCCGACCTTTTTGAGTGCTTCGCATACTTCATCCAATCGCTCTTCGCTTGGGGAGGTCAAGGTATGGAGATGAATTCCGTTCGTAAGCTCTGAGATGAAGGCTGCTCCGCTGCTGCGGATATTGTTCATGAAATCATATACCTCTTTGCGGGTATTGACGCGGATTTGTGCCGAGATTTGCCCGTATATGGGGTGTTCCACGATAACATCCTTGACGCCTACGCCATAATCGACGATAAGCAGCAGTTCTTCCTCACTTTGCTCGGGTGCGTGCTGAACAGCAATTACTCGCTCGAACAACGAGGCGTTTTCTTTTGTGCTTTGATCCATGTATACGTATCCTTGGCTAGTCGCGAGAATGGGTTCATTGCGCGCCTTTAGCAAGGTCATATCTTGCACGATTACTTGGCGTGATACATTGGCTCGTTGGGCCAACTCGGTTCCCGTGAGTGGGGAGGAGGACTTCAGCCAATCCAGCAGCTTCGTTCGGCGCTCTTCGCCTGTCAGCTTGATGTTAGTCGCCAATTGGATTTGCTCCTTTCAAGGACGCCAGCAATGTTAATAGGCTGTCCAGATGCTCAGTAGTTGTGGATCTGCCGAAGGAAATGCGGATAAACCGAAGCGCTTCCTCCTTGCAAAGTCCAATAGCGGCAAGAGAGGGGGAATGCTCCTGATGGCCTGCTGCACAGGCCGTTCCGGTCGAAATGCAGATTCCGTTGCGATTACATTCTAGCATAACATATTGGCCCTCCATCCCGTCAAAGAGGCACCCGGCAATATGTGGAGCAACTTCGGCGTTTTGTTCGCTAACAGCAGGGGTAAGTGGAATTCCAAGCCGCCCAGCTTGGGTGAACAAATAAGTATGAAGCTGCCGGAAGTGTGAGAACAGCTCGGCTTGATTCTCTACGCAATGTTCGGCTGCGGTCACGAAGGCGCCAATACCGGGAACATTGACTGTGCCCGCACGAAATCCGCGTTCATGATTGGTTCCTGGAAGGACAGGCTGCCAAGGGACGCGTGGGTGAAGGAAGGCGGCTCCCACCCCTTTGGGGCCATACACTTTGTGGCTGGACAACGAGCAGGCATCCACTCCCAGCTGGCGGATATCAATCGGGAGCTTGCCAAATGTCTGAACCATATCACTATGCAGGAAAATGCCTCGTGCTCTGAGTAGAGGCGACAGCTCTGCCAACGGCTGCACAATTCCTGTCTCGGAATTGGCATGCTGAATGGATACTAAGCCTGTGTCCGGTTCAAGTGCTTGTTTAAGAATTTCCTTCGTAATGATACCTCTCGTATTTGGCTCAATGAGCGTCACCCGGTATCCTAGCCGTTCCAGATAGGGAATGGCATTACGGATGGAGGCGTGCTCCATTACCGTTGTGACAAGATGCTTTCTCCCCTCTGGCAACCCGTTCAGAATGGATTGAATCGTCAATAGATTTGACTCTGATCCTCCGCTCGTAAAATACATGCCTTCCTTAACTCCACCTATCATACTTGCAAGCTTCTCTCGGCAGTATTCCAGCACATTTGCTGCACGGCCGCCTGTGTCATGAAGGCTGTGACTATTGCCGTATGCTTCGCGGCTCAATTCGGTTAGTAGGTGCAGCGCCCGTTCATCCATAGGTGCAGCAGCGGCGTAATCCAAATATATCAACGGTGAAAGTCCCCTTTATATCCTTGATATTTGTTACTCGTCATGCAGTCATGTTTCCTATGTCTATCGCAGGGATGAGTTGCCTTTATCAAAATCCTTGCTTGCAAAGTAACTGAGCTTATTGTAATGTTGTATCAGATTTACTGTCAATACAGGTGTAAAGACACATGTATATTATATGATTGTCTGTTTGTAAAGTTCATGCACTTATTTTCGAAATAAAGAAGTGAAGAGATATGGAAAAGGGAGAACACTCCGTTATTGTTGTGGGTTCTGGAGTCGCGGCATTGTCGTTATTATCCTCGCTGCCTCCACATATACACGCAACTGTATTAACCAAGGGAAAGGTGTCAGACAGCAACTCAATTCTGGCACAAGGGGGGATTGCTACCTCTTACTTGCCCGATGATACGATGCTTAGTCATATCGCAGATACACTTGAAGCCGGAGCGGGGCATAACGACCTGAACATGGTGCAGATGGTCATTCGGGAGGGCAAGGAAATTATGCTTGAGCTTGTAGAGGCTCAGTTTCCTTTTGACCGTGATCGCGATGGCAGGCTAATGCTGGGACGTGAAGGTGCTCATCGTGCGAATCGGATCTTTCATGCTGGTGGCGATGCATCTGGCAGGATGCTGGTGGAGTATTTGCTGCAACGGATCCCAAGACATGTTCATATACGTGAATTTGTTACTGTAATAGATCTTCTTGTGGAGAAAGGACACTGTAATGGTGTTGTTCTCCGAAGCAAGGAAGGGCAGATCGAGATGCTTCATGCTGATCATGTCGTGTTAGCCACAGGTGGATGTGGCAGCCTGTATCGCCATCACAGCAATCATCAGATTGCAACCGGCGATGGGCTGATGCTGGCCTATCGTGCAGGAGCGCATCTAACGGATCTAGAATTCATGCAGTTCCATCCGACGCTGCTTGTGAAGGATGACCGCAGCTATGGACTAGTGTCCGAAGCGGTGCGCGGGGAAGGCGGTGTGTTAATTGACGAGCATGGCCGCCGGATTATGGAAGGCAGACATGAACTTAAGGATTTGGCTCCACGTGATGTCGTAGCTCGTGTAATTCATGAAGAGATGCAGCAAGGGCATGCGGTGTATATAGATATTCAAGCATGTCTAGAGTTTCGAAGTCGCTTCCCGAGTATTACACGACTTTGTGAAGAAGCTGGTGTAGATCTGGAGAAGGGACGGATTCCAGTAGCCCCGGGCATGCACTTCCTCATGGGGGGCATTCAAGTTAATGAATGGGCAGAGAGCAGTATTCACGGATTATTTGCGATTGGGGAAGCCGGCTGCAACGGACTCCATGGAGCTAATCGCCTAGCGAGCAATTCATTGCTGGAAGCACTAGTTACAGGGCGCAGGGCGGCAATGCGAATTCGTGCGAGTGAACTCGGGAAACTGGGATCATGGGCCGACAAGTCTGAAGCAAACGTTGTCAGAGGAGCCAGAGCGACTGAAGCATTCACGGGTGAAGCAGCAATTACTGGCGAAGTAGGCATGGCTAAAGAAGTCGAGGCTGAAATAGTTGATGGTAATGTGCAGCACTCCATTTCGATACAGGTTCCGCAGACGTCGCTTGCTGAGCTTCAGCGTAGAATGACGGCGGCAGCAGCAATTGAACGGAATCGGGAACAATTGCAGGGCATGAAGCAGTGGTTAATGGAGATGCCGACACAGGCCTTGAAAGTGCAAAAAATCACAAGGGAACAGCTGGAGCTTGCGAACTTGTGGCAGCTGGCACAGCTTGTTACCGAGTCTGCTTTGCTGCGGGAGGAGAGCCGCGGGGCTCATTACCGGAGCGATTGTCCGAATCGTGATTATCATAATTGGGGAAGTAGACAAATTGTCCATTCCCTGACAGGAATTCAAATTGTGCGTAACGAAAGGATTGTGCCATCATGGAACGTTTTCAGTTAAGACGGCTGCTGGAATCCTTCTATGCGGAGGATATCGGAAGCGGGGATCAGACATCGTCATTTCTATTTGACGGCGAACAGTGCGAAGCGGTTATTAAAAGTAAGGCTGCTGGATTGCTTGCAGGGACGGATGTCATTACAGAGGGCTTTCGGCTGATGTCAGAGGGGATTCAGATTTCCTTACAGAAGCGAGATGGGGACTCTCTATCTAAGGGAGAACCAATAGCAGTCTTACAGGGACCTGCGGGAGCAATGCTGACTGGAGAGCGCGTTGTCCTGAACTTGCTGCAGCGCATGTCTGCGATTGCGACTCAGACGCGACAAGCGATTCGGCTGCTCGATGACGAGCATACCCGAATTTGTGATACGCGCAAGACGATGCCGGGTCTGCGCATGCTCGACAAGTATGCGGTGCGTGTAGGCGGCGGCTATAATCATCGCTTCGGTCTATATGACGGCATTATGATCAAGGACAATCATATTGCGGCTTGCGGCTCGATCACAGAGGCGGTTAGACGAGCGCGATCTTATGCTGGCCACATGATTCGGATTGAGGTAGAGATTGAATCGGAGGCACAGCTGTTGGAGGCTATTGCCGCGCAGGCAGATGTCATTATGTTCGATAACCGCTCACCGGAAGAAGTGAAGCACTTCGCGTCATTAACACCAGGAAGCATCATAACTGAGGCATCAGGCGGCATTACGTTTAATACTCTTCACCAGTATCGGGGAACAGGTGTGAATTATATATCGCTCGGATTTTTGACTCATTCGGTACACAGTTTAGACATTAGCATGGATGTAGAACTTCGTTAAGGAACAGAGGAGGAGAGAGACGATGTCCATATTGGAAGTGATGAGAGGCGAACATGGCATGATGCCTGAGCACTATAAGCGGCTGAGTGTGGAAGAGATGGAGCAGCGGGTGCGTGATATCAAGCAGCGATTCGGCTCGAGATTGTTGATTCCCGGCCACCATTATCAGAAGGATGAGGTCATTCAGTTTGCCGACATTACAGGGGACTCGCTGCAGCTTGCTCAGCGAATTACAGATGCAGAGTTTATTGTCTTTTGTGGTGTTCACTTCATGGCAGAGACGGCTGACATGCTGTCATCTCCGAGTCAAGTCGTTGTGCTCCCAGATGTGCGTGCTGGCTGTTCGATGGCGGATATGGCAAATATGCAGCAGACCGAGGTGGCGTGGGAACGTCTGCAGGCAGTGTATGGAGACACCATTGTTCCGTTAACCTATGTCAATTCATCGGCTGAGATTAAGGCCTTCGTTGGCCGACATGGAGGCGCGACGGTAACCTCATCTAACGCGAAGGAAGTATTGGCATGGGCGTTCAAGCAGAAGGAGCGAATTCTCTTCCTGCCGGATCAGCATCTAGGGCGGAATACGGCTTATGATCTGGGCATTCCGCTGCGCGACATGGCGTTGTGGGATCCAGAGCTGAGCGAGCTGGTAACAGATCGTGAGGATGTGCAAGGCATTCAGGTTATCTTGTGGAAGGGGCATTGCTCAGTACATGAGAAGTTCACGGTAGACAATATTCGCAGTGTTCGGGAGCGGGATTCGGAGCTTCAGATTATCGTTCACCCTGAATGCTCGCGTGAAGTCGTTGCGTTATCGGATTATGCAGGATCCACGAAGTATATCATTGATACGATCAATGCCGCGGAACCCGGAACGAAGTGGGCCATCGGAACGGAAATGAATCTCGTGAACCGTATCATTCAAACTCACCCGGATAAGCAGATTGAATCGCTCAATCCGAATATGTGCCCATGCTTAACGATGAATCGGATCGACCTGCCTCATTTGCTCTGGTCATTGGAGCAGATTGACCAAGGCAAGCCGGTAGGCATTATTACGGTGCCGGAATCGATCAAGGTCGATGCTGTTAAGGCGCTGGATCGAATGCTGCAGATTTAGGTAAGAGCTATTAGAGGCGAGCGCATTTTTGGAGATAACTATATATTGCTGATTGAGAGCCGCAGGTGCATAGAGAATGTACACGCTATTTTCCATTATACCCAGCAATGGTTTCACAGTATTGACACCAGTATGCTATAGGGGGGGGTGGTATACTGGTGTCAATACGAATCAAACACCATGCGTAAGGGAGAGGTCTTGGATGGAAATCGCAATCATGCTATACGATGGAATCACAGCCTTATACGAAATTGGGCCCTATGAAGTATTTGCGGCTACAATGAAATGCAAAGTGAAGTTTGTCGCCAAAGAAAAAGGGTTGATTAAATTAGATTCGAAAATGGGCTATATGCATGCCGATTACAGCTTTTCGGAGATTACTTCAGCTGATATTCTTGTCGTGCCTGGGTGCAGCCCACCAAACTATAAAGCTCCGATGAATGATGAAGCGACGTTGAATTGGATACGCCAATTGCATGAGACCACGACTTGGACAACATCGGTGTGCAACGGTTCCTTGATATTGAGTGCTGCGGGCTTGTTGAATGGTGCCAAGGCAACGAGTCATTGGGGATCTTTCGAACTACTTCGCTCTCTTGGAGCCATTCCAACAGAGGAGAGAGTGGTTCGCGATGGAAAAATTGTCACAGCGGCTGGCATCTCTTCCGGTATCGACATGGCACTCCAATTGGTAGCCTGGGAAATGGGTGAAGAGATGAGCAAAGGAGTGCAGTTGATTTTGGAATATGATCCTCAGCCTCCGTTTGATGCAGGTTCGCCCCATAAAGCGCCGGCGCCATTGGTAGAACAGATAAGAGGAATGCTTCAACAGTTCTCACAGCAGGAGCCGAATTTATAAATTGCATTAAGTCTATCAGGTCTGGATACAGGGGTGGATAAGAGTAGAGTGAGTTACCAGCAGCTGAAAATAGAAAGCAGCAGTCTAGGACTTTATTCGGGTGCTAGACTGCTGCTTTTTCATTTCCTAGACGACCTACATTACATTACTTCAGCAACGCAAGCGTCGCTCTGATCGCATTATCAATAAATGATTGCTGTGGACGAGACTTTAACATAACAGTCAGTCCAATTAGCGAGATGATGAGCGCTTGTGACAAAGCCTTCGCTTCTATATGAGCATCGAGCTCGCTTGATTGAATCCCGCGTTCTATCGTTTCTTGAAAAATGACAGACAAGTACATTTGATGTTCTCTTGTTAGAATTTCGAATTTCTCATCATGAGGCGCAAGTTCGACCATGGTATTAATGCAAAAACAACCCCGACTGCAATCACCTGCATATTCCTCAGTAACCACATCTGCAAAAAACGCAGCAAATGCTTCTTTGACAGAAGAGTGGCTTTGAAGCTTGTCACGTGTCTCAGAAGCCCGGGACATCATGTATTTGCGCAGCGCAGTTTCGAACAATTCTTTTTTGTCTCCAAAGGCAGCGTATATGCTAGGGCGCTGAATACCCATTCTGGAGGTTAAATCGCTTAACGAGGTAGCCTCATAACCCTTCTCCCAAAATAGCTGCATAGCCGCATCTAATACTTTGCTTTCGTCAAATTCACGAGTTCTTGCCACAATACATACCTCTCTTTTTACGTACTGACCAGTATGCTATTATTTTATGATTTGCTGTTCTTTTAGTCAAATATAGGTCGGACTATCCTAATTGAGAGAGGATGGACATTTCAACAAACGCTAATGAATTCAAATATACTTGTTGACAATAGGAGTTGGCGTCAGATATATTTACTGGGAATTATAACATACCGATCGGTACAGTATGATAATCACTAAGTTAAGCGAATGGAGGTAAAGTGTGTCCAACATGGAGGAGGTTCTAGAAAAGGCGGCGATTCATGCCCATTCCAAGGGAAATTCCGCACAGGAATCACAGCTTACGCTTGATTCTGATCAGCGCACGACGATGTCTCGTTATGTGATTCTGTTGTTTGCGGCTGCTTGCGGCATGTCTGTCGCCAATATCTACTTCGCCCAGCCACTGCTCGATCAGCTGTCGGTTGAGTTTGGTATTGAGCATTCGCTCATTGGCATCGTGATTACGATCACTCAGATCTTTTATGGACTGGGTTTGCTTCTGCTGGTACCACTTGGAGATATGTTGAACCAACGTCGGTTAATTATTGGACAGATGCTATTGTCCATGATCGCTCTCGTTATCGTGGGAACGGCTCCTACCAGCACCGTTCTATTTGTTGGCATGGCATTGGTGGGACTGCTTGCCGTAGTGACGCAGACGCTTGTGGCGCTTGCGGCAACGATGGCTGCTCCCGCTGAACGAGGACGCGTCGTTGGCATTGTCACAAGCGGAATTGTCATAGGCATTCTGCTTGCCCGATCCATTGCTGGTATTGTAACGGATCTTGCAGGTTGGCGTGCCGTATATCTAGTCTCCGCCGCGCTGCTGCTATTTATCGTTTGTATGTTTGCTAGAGTGCTGCCCCATATGGAGCGTGAGGTCAAATCATTGTCCTATCCTCAGCTGCTCGGATCCGTGATTACGTTGTTTGTACAAGAACGGATGCTGCGTATCCGCTCTGTCCTGGCGCTGCTGATTTTTGCTGATTTCAGCATTTTGTGGACTTCACTCGTACTGCCGCTCAGTGCGCCGCCGCTATCGCTCTCACACAGTGCTATCGGGGCGTTTGGACTGGCAGGTGTTGCCGGAGCGTTAGCGGCAGCACGGGCTGGGAAGCTGGCTGATCGAGGCTATGGACAGAGAACGACGGGCTTTTCCCTGGTTCTACTGCTGCTCTCATGGTTGTTCATCCGCTATACGGAGCAGTCCTTGTTCGCATTAATGATTGGCATAGTTCTGCTGGACTTGGCGGTGCAAGCCGTACACGTCACGAATCAGACGATGATTCTTCCTTTGCGCGCAGAGGCGCGAAGTCGACTAACTGCCGGATACATGGTGTTCTATTCGATCGGCAGCGCAAGCGGCTCAATTGCTTCAACCCATGTCTATGCACATTATGGCTGGGGAGGCGTATGCTTGCTCGGAGCCTCTGTCAGTGCAGCAGCTCTCCTTTTTTGGACAATAACCAGACGCGTTGGTGCTGCTGCATGAAGGTAAGCTGGCGTCCTATGATCTACAGATTCAGCATCATGAATCGGATTGCTTACCACCTCACTCAACAGAATTGAATAATCACTCGAAATGAAGATGTATACGACGTTAAATAAATGTTCTCAAGCCTACTCGATATGCTGTGAACGATACGATAAGGAGAGATTGTCCGTGGAGATTGGTATTACTTCGTTTGTAGAAACAAAGCCGGATATTCAGACTGGTGAAGTGATCAGTCACGCACAGCGACTGCGCGAAGTCGTAGAGGAAATTGTACTTGCTGATCAGGTGGGACTTGATGTGTTCGGCATAGGGGAGCATCATCGCGAGGACTATGCGGCATCTTCACCTGCAATCGTGTTGGCAGCGGCTGCCTCACGGACGTCGCGCATTCGGCTGACGAGTGCGGTGACGGTACTTTCTTCAGCAGATCCAGTACGCGTTTATCAGGATTTTGCTGCGCTTGATGGGATTTCAAATGGACGTGCTGAAATTATGGCGGGCCGGGGTTCCTTTGTCGAATCTTTTCCCCTGTTTGGCTATGATTTGAACGATTATGATTAGTTATTTGAAGAACATTTGGAATTGCTTCTCCACATAAGAGAGTCTGAGAGGGTTACCTGGTCAGGGCGGCATCGGCCAGCGAATCGCAATCTGGGCGTGTATCCGCGTTCGGTTCAAGATCCATTGCCGGTATGGATTGGGAGCGGGGGGAATCATGAGTCCGCTATCCGTGCAGGTCTGCTAGGGCTGCCGCTGATGCTGGCGATCATTGGTGGAAGTCCGATGAACTTTGCACCGCTTGTGCAGCTGTATAAGAAAGCGGCCGCGCATGCTGGTCATGATGAATCAAGGCTGCAGGTCGGTTCACATTCGATAGGATTTGTTGCAGAGGATACGGTATCAGCAGCTGATATGTATTTCCCGTCTACCCAGGCAGGCATGAATAAACTCGGCAAGGAGCGGGGCTGGGCGTATTATGACCGTTCCAGCTTCGACGCCGCCCGCAGCTTTGAAGGAGCGCTATATGTTGGCGATCCGGACACGGTTGCTCACAAGATCATACACCTTCGCAAGCACATAGGCATTACACGCTTTATGATGTATGTGCCCTTAAGTACGATGCCGCATGACCAAGTAATGAGAGCGATTGAGCTGTTAGGGACGGAGGTTGCGCCACGAGTTCGGGAAGAAATTAGCAAGTGGGAAGCTGAAGCGGGAATTCAAGCGTAATGCAAAGTTGTTATAGATAATAGAACAAGTGCTTCGAAACTACATCTCAGTATGGGAGGAGCTTACATGAATTTTGAAAGTCGGGTATTGCCGGAATTAAGAGCGGCATTAGCACAATTTCCAGGTTTTCAACTAGAGGAGAAATTAGCGTGGAGCAGAAGCTTGTTGTCGAATCCTCCGATTGAGAAGTCAGAGCATGTACATACGACAAGCCAGATGATTCCGGGGGCAGCAGGCGAGATGTTGGCCAAAGTATACGAACCTGCCTCGCGAACGGGCGCCAAGCTTCCAGCCATGCTGTGGATTCATGGAGGAGGCTATGTAATGGGACATCCGGATAAGGACGATACCTTGTGCGAACGCTTCGTGCAGGCAGCGAATTGCATCGTTGTATCGGTCGATTACCGACTTGCTCCCGAGCATCCCTACCCAGCTGCAATCGATGATTGTTATGCCGGCCTGATATGGATGACGAATGAAGCCGAATCGTTAGGCATTGATGTAGATCGAGTCGCGATAGCTGGTGCGAGTGGAGGCGGCGGTCTAACCGCAGCGCTTGCCTTAATGGCTCGCGACAAAGGCGGTCCGGCCCTTATCTTCCAAATGCCGCTGTATCCGATGCTCGACAACCGAAATAAGTCGGCATCAAGCTATGAAGTTATGGCCGACAACGCAACCTGGAACCGGACGAATAACGTAGCAGCCTGGAGCATGTACTTGGGAGATGCTAGCGACACTCGCGAAGTATCCCCATATGCGGTGCCGTCGAGCGCAGAAAGTTTGGCGGGGCTGCCGCCGACCTATACGTGTATTGGTCAGCTCGATCTGTTCCGAGATGAGACGATCGATTATGTGACTCGACTTGCGGAAGCGGGGGTAGATGTTGAGTTCCATCTGTATCCTGGAAGCTATCATGGCTTCGAAGTGTTCGTCCCCGACGCGGAAGTGAGCCGACGCGCAAGCCAGGGCTATGTGGATGCGATGGCCAAGGCGCTTAATCCGTCAGTCTGCTGATGCACCATACTTGACAGAAATGAATACACATGTAATAGTAAATGAAATGGATATATTTGCCTATCTAATTCAAATGAAAGGGCGATGCAGAGTGATGCGCGTTCATCATTGTTACTGGGATGAGCAATTTCATAGGTCGGCCCTTTTGAACAAGAGGCTGTGTGGAAGCTAACGACTTCCGCACAGCCTCTTTCTTTTGGTAAAGCAAGAAAGGAGAGGGATGGTTGTGGCAGTTAAACATTTGCAACAGAAAGAGCATACGGGGCCAATCACGCTGGACGGAGGACAATTGACACTAGGTCAACTGACTGCGATTGCCTATGGTTACGCTCCAGTTGTTCTCGCGTCCGACGCCGTACAGCGCTTCATGCGATGCCGTGAAATGGTCGAGAATTTGTGGATGCGAATAAAGTGGTATATGGGGTGACTACTGGATTCGGCAAATTCAGCGATGTCATGATTTCGCCAGAGGATTCGGCAGAATTGCAAGCCAACTTAATTCGGAGTCATGCCTGTGCCGTTGGTTCTTCCTTGCCAGTGGCAGCGGTGCGCACGATCATGCTGCTGCGGGCGAACGCCCTTGCTAAAGGCTTCTCCGGCATTCGTCTGGAAACGCTTCAATTGCTTATTGACTGTCTAAATCGGGGCGTTCATCCGGTGATCCCTGAGCAGGGATCACTTGGCGCGAGCGGAGATTTGGCCCCATTGTCGCACTTGGCGCTTGTTCTTATGGGTGAAGGGGAAGCTGTCTATCATGGAACGCGCATGTCCGGTCATGATGCATTGGCATCGGCAGGACTCAAGCCCGTACAACTGCAGGCCAAGGAAGGATTGTCGCTCATCAATGGCACACAGATTATGACAGCAATCGGTGCACTGACTTATGTGCATGCACTGCGGCTTGCCAAGACGGCGGATGCGATCGCGGCTCTGACGGTGGAGTGCTTGCATGGGATTACGGATGCGTTCGCGGATGAGCTTCAGCGCGTCCGGCCTTATCCAGAGCAGATTGGCGTCGCTGCCAATCTAAGAACACTGCTGAGCGGCAGTCAGTTGACGACGAAGCAAGGCGACATTCGTGTGCAGGATGCCTATTCCCTGCGCTGCTTGCCTCAGGTTCATGGCGCATCGCGACAGGTGCTTGCTTATGTGGAGGATAAGTTGAATGTGGAGATGAACGCAGCGACCGATAATCCGCTCTTGTTTTTGGAACAGGGCACAGTCATCTCGGGCGGGAATTTCCATGGACAGCCGATGGCGTTTGCGATGGATTTCTTGAAAATAGGGATGAGCGAGCTAGCCAACATAGCGGAGCGGCGCACGGAGCGGCTAGTCAATCCGGCATTGTCTGGCGGGCTGCCCGCTTTCCTTAGCCATCAGCCTGGTATGGCGTCTGGCATGATGATTCCGCAGTACGTGAGCGCATCGCTCGTCTCGGAGAACAAAGTACTGGCTCATCCGGCGAGCGTCGATTCGATCCCTTCCTCCGCCAATCAGGAGGATCATGTATCGATGGGCACGACGGCTGCCCGCCATGCGGCACAAGTGGTAGACAATGTGTCCAAGGTTCTGGCTATTGAGCTGATCTGTGCGGCAGAAGCCGCCGAGTTCCGAGGCGCAGAGAAGCTGGCTCCTTCGACGCGTGCGCTCTTCGACTTGGTGCGCAAGCTTGTACCGCCGGTAACGACGGATCGCTCTTTAAGCAAGGAGATTGAAGCCGTTGCATCTGCGCTTAGCAGAGGGGAGTTCCTTCATGCCGTAGAGGAAGTAGCAGGCCGATTATATTAAGTCGACTTCAAGAAGAGAACATCAGGTTTCATATGAAAAGGAGGCGTAACAAGATGAATCAGGTAAAGAGAAGCATTCGTGCACCGCGCGGTAATGAATTGACATGCAAGGGGTGGGTTCAGGAAGCAGCCATGCGCATGCTGATGAACAATTTGGATCCAGAAGTGGCGGAACGACCAGAAGACTTGGTGGTCTATGGCGGGATTGGCAAGGCGGCACGCAACTGGCCTTCCTACGAGGCCATTGTCCGTGAACTGCAGCGGCTGGAGAGCGATGAGACGCTGCTTATTCAATCCGGCAAGCCGGTCGGTGTATTCCGCACACACGAACGGGCACCCCGCGTGCTCTTGTCGAACTCTGTGCTCGTACCGAATTGGGCGAACTGGGATCACTTCCGTGAGCTCGAACGCAAAGGGCTGATGATGTATGGCCAGATGACTGCGGGAAGCTGGATTTATATTGGGACGCAAGGCATTCTCCAAGGCACATATGAAACGTTCGCTGAAGCTGCTCGTCAGCATGCAGGAGGGTCGCTTCGCGGCACGCTTACATTAACGGCCGGTCTTGGCGGCATGGGTGGTGCCCAGCCTCTTGCTGTGACGATGAACGATGGCGTTGTGATTGCAGTCGAGGCAGATCGTTCTCGGATTGAACGCCGAATTGAAACGCGTTACTGTGATGTATTGGCCGAGACCCTAGATGAAGCATTGGAACTCGCACATCAATCAATCAATGAGCAGAGGCCGTTATCGATCGGATTGCTTGGCAATGCGGCAGAGCTGTTCCCTGAATTTGTGCGCCGCGGCATCAAGCCCGACTTCGTAACCGATCAGACTTCTGCTCATGATCCGCTCAACGGTTACATCCCGGCTGGATACAGTTTGGAAGAAGCGGCTGCCCTTCGCGTCCGTGATCCGAAGCATTATATCGAGCTGGCGAAGGCCAGTATGACAGTTCATGTGCAGGCGATGCTGGACCTGCAGAAGCTCGGATCTGTTGTGTTCGATTACGGCAACAACATTCGCCAAGTGGCATTCGATCAAGGCGTGCAAGACGCGTTCGCATTTCCGGGCTTTGTTCCGGCTTATATTCGTCCGCTCTTCTGCGAGGGCAAGGGGCCATTCCGCTGGGCCGCCTTATCGGGCGATCCAGAAGATATTCGCAAGACAGATGAACTCGTATTGAAGCTGTTCCCCGATAATGATCATTTGCGCCGCTGGATTACGATGGCCCAAGAGAGGGTGTCCTTCCAAGGTCTGCCGGCCCGTATTTGCTGGCTCGGATATGGAGATCGCGCCAAGTTCGGCTTGGCGATTAATGAGATGGTGAAGTCAGGCGAGTTAAGCGCTCCGATCGTTATTGGTCGCGATCATCTCGACTGCGGCTCCGTTGCTTCCCCGAACCGCGAGACGGAGGCAATGAAGGACGGCTCCGACGCAGTAGGCGACTGGGCAATCTTGAATGCACTTATTAATACATCGGCAGGTGCCTCATGGGTATCTGTCCATCACGGCGGCGGCGTTGGCATGGGATATTCCTTGCATGCCGGTATGGTCGTCGTTGCCGACGGCACGGATGAAGCTGCGGAACGCCTGCGCTGCGTCTTGACGACTGATCCGGGGATGGGGGTTATCCGCCACGTAGACGCAGGATATGATGAAGCGGTTGCGACCGCGGATCAGCATGGAATCTGTATTCCAATGCGTCAACAGTCCTGAGAGCACGGAATCAACATTGCAATGCGCCAGCAGTCCTGACAGCACGGGAAATTGCCGATAGTACGGCGAAGTACCAACGGAATATTTCCTTATCTTAATACACAGCGAGGGAGGTTGCTTTTATTTGGAACAGATTGATTTGCTTCTAATAGGCATAGGATGCTTATACACCCCCGAAGGTAACGGGCCCAGATATGGGGATGAGATGGGACAGATTCGGGAAATTAAGGATGCAGCTGTCGCCATAAATAAAGGAAAGATCGTATTGGTAGGACATAAGGATGAAGTGATGGCTGCCTTGGAAGGAGCAGCTATTCGCGAGACGATTGATGTCGGAGGCCGCATCGTGACGCCTGGGTTAGTCGATCCGCATACGCATCTCGTTCATGGCGGCTCCCGTGAGCACGAGTTAGCGATGAAGCGTTCAGGAGTACCCTACCTTGATATTCTGGCGAAGGGCGGCGGAATTCTAAGCACGGTCAAATCGACTCGGCAATGGAGCGAGCAAGAGCTATACGACAAGGCTTATCGAAGCCTAAATGAAATGCTGCTCCAAGGGGTGACGACGATAGAGGCGAAGAGCGGCTATGGCCTGAACTTGGAGACAGAACTGAAGCAGTTGCGTGTCTCGCGTCGACTTCATGATACGCATCCGGTGGACATCGCCTCTACCTTTATGGGTGCACACGCTGTACCCGAAGAGTATAAAGGACGGACTGAGGAATTCGTGGCCGTGATTATTGAGAAAATGCTTCCGGCCGTTGCAGCAGAAGGGTTAGCGGAATTTTGCGACATCTTCTGCGAAGAAGGCGTATTTGACGTGGAGCAATCCCGCGTTATCTTGATGGAGGGCAGACACCATGGACTTATTCCGAAACTCCATGCAGATGAAATTGTTGCACTAGGCGGCTCTGAACTGGCGCAAGAGGTGGGAGCGATCTCAGCTGAGCATCTGGTAATGACAACTGATCAAGGATTAGCTAGTCTGGCCGCAGGGAAGGTAGTTCCGGTTCTGCTTCCGGGAACGACCTTCAACCTTGGTCTATCCCAGCATGCCCGTGCCCGCGATATGATCGACAAGTTCCAGCTGCCTGTCGCTCTCTCGACCGACTACAATCCGGGATCATGCCCGACGGAATCGATCCAACTCATCATCATGCTGGCATCCTTGAATCTGAAAATGCAGCCTGAAGAGATTTTGACAGCATGCACGTTGAATGCAGCTGCTGCGATCGGACGCGCAGCAGACATCGGCTCTATCGAAGTCGGCAAGCGGGCGGACTTGACCATTTTTGATGCGCCTAACCTAGCTTACTTGCCATATCATTTCGGCATTAATCATACATTCGGTGTAATCAAGAACGGAACGCAGGTCGTGTGGAATCGTACCCTGAAGACGCAAGTAGTGTAATTAGGAGGTGTGCGATGAATACTTGCATTCCTCATCTGCGTGTAGCGGAAGAAGCTGCCTTCCGTGATTAACCGGAAATGAAGGCAGCCTATTCGGGGCGCGGTATGGTGAAGCGACCGTAATACTATAATTGCCGACCTTCCATATCTACAAATCATCTAAAAAATCGTCTACAAGATGGATGCTGCCTGACGCAAAAGCGGGGCAGTGTCTTTTTTAATTCCATTTCGCTCCCTGACATGAAGTTGAATGGAATATAAGAAAGGAGCATCATTATTTGCGAGATCACGCAAAAATATTTGCGTCGTTGCATGCAAATCATGCGCTACATACAGATTCGCCAATCTATGGCTTCATGATATTTTTAAAAACCATTGAAGTTCAATAGATTGGAGTGAATACAGATGACGGTATTTTATCAGAGGCTGAAAAATTTCTTTAATTTACAGGATCCAGACTATGTTGATTTTCTGCGAAAGTATGAAGCAAGAGGGAAGAAGCAAATTACATTCTATTTAATGCTTGCTCTCATTCCAGGGGTACTGACTTATATTCTTATCTATTTTTTCCGTGAGCCGTTTATGGATTTGACGGGTTTATCTAGTCACAACACGCAGTTTTTCATCTTGGCTATTATGGCATCGGTCTGGCATGTATTTTTTCCATTTGCAATGTTACGATATGCTGATAAGCTCTCCTTTAAAGAATCCCTTCGATATTTAGGCTTTACAAGACTGGATATAAAAGGGCTTATTATTGTGTTTCCAGTAATTGTGATTCTGTTTACGTTGATCTCCCTTCCCTATATGAGGTTTATTTTTCCGCCTTTGCATGAATATTTAAATAGCCTCCCGTATTTCCACATGGGAGAGTGGCATATTTGGCAGCAAGGTTATTATGATTTTCCGTGGTACTTGTTGGTGATTGGGGTGTTCGGAAATTTTGTGGGAGAAGAAATCTATTTTCGTGGTTACTTGCTCAGAAAAGTGGGCTCGCTTAAGTTTGATTGGTTAATTATTGCAGTGTTATTTCAAATTTATCATATGTGGCAAGCACCGCAGAACTGGGCGTTCATTCCTCTATCCATATTTATTCCCGAAGAGATATTAGTCAAACTCCGGAAAAATATTTATGGTGCCATTTTGCTTCATCTTTTTGTGAATACGATTTGGGGTATCATTACTTTTAAACTAGTTGGAGTGTAAAATGAGTAAAGAATCTATGCTACACGACTAATATTACTAATATTAAATGTCAACCAAGGTGAATGTAATGAAAAATGTAAGGGGCAAACATCAGTATTTCGTATATCTATCTTTGTTTCTTTTTTATTCGCTGCATTCTATATTCATTGGCAGTCTTTTGAATACCCATATATAGGCGTTAAATTGGAGAATAAGAATGAAAAATGGTTCGTGACAGGGATTGATCCTGGCGGGAAAGCAGAAGAAATAGGAATCGAACCAGGCGGCGAGCTCATAGCCTTGGATGGAAAGAGATTAATCGATTGGCCACACAGCAAGATTATCGATATGAAACAAGTGAAGACGTATACGTTCCTCCATCACGGCACAGAAATACAAGGCAAGGCGGATCAGCGGGATTTTTTTAAACAGATCTTTGCGATTGGAGTTGAATTGATACTCGTCGGAATCGGAAGCTTTACTTACTTCAGGAAGCCTGAATCACATCTGATACGCGATTTTTTCAAAATGAATATTGTGTTGGCGTTCATCATTTTGACGATTTATGCGACTGAATTGATCATAGCGAATGTAATCTTGGCCGCATGCTCGATCTGGATTCCTTACATGATGCTCGACATGTTCCTTCAATTGATTTTTACAAAGGTAAGACCTGTGGTGCAAAGTTTATTTACCTGCGCTAAAGCTGTGCTCGTTGTTTTTACCCTCTATGCCTCATTCACCATCACGATTGGCAGAATTCCCGATTGGATCAGGGATATTACACTTATTCAATTTATGATTGTTATTGGGATTATATTAGTTTTGGGGAGACTTCATTGGAGTCGTTTTGATCGAATAAGAAAGAACTATTTGTTGATCCTTGTCACTGGAATTTCTCTCAGCTTTCTCCCCTTTTTATTTTTATATGCGATCCCGAATGTAGTGGGATTACGGTACATGTTAGCACCAGAATATGCGATGATTGGGCTTATCCCTTTCTCCTCCACGATTATGTACATTTTGATTAAACAGAGAATGGTTGATATGCAACTTTATATTTCCCGGCTATCTATCCATACGTTGTTTGTTGCCGGACTGTTCTTTGTTTATTTATGCTCGATTTCATTTAAGTGGTCACCTATGATTTATATTTTTTTCTTATTCGCCTATACAGGAAGTTATCAGTGGGCTTTGAAATGGGCTAACGACAAAGTGAACGGTAGAAAGCTATGGCTAGAGAAGGAGAAACTTAAACTCTCGATTCAACTTACGGAGAAGAAGAATAACCGTGATTTAATGATGATGCTGGTGGAGATGATCCAAGAAGTAATCGACGTAGAAGGCATCTGTGTCATATGGAGAGACGGCGTTCAACAACATGCCTATTGCGTAGGTGTATTCGAAGAGCTGGAAGAACAGTTAATCATGGAGGATTGTAGCGAGCTGGATTTAAGGCAAAAATATCATTTTAGTGAAGTGTTACGTGTCGGGGAGAAGGATTATTTATGCCTTGGGCATAAGAGCAATGATACGTTTTTCTCGGCAGAGGAACTTCAGTTTTTAGAAAAAATACATATGGAAGTGTTTCGGCTGTTAAGGAATGCCCAATTACTCTCCAACATGCAAAAAAACTATCTATCGGCAAAAGTTCAAGATGGTGATGATACCAAAGAGGCAGCCAATCCTAACAACAAGATGAATTATGTAATATTGGAGGCACAGGAATCCGAGCGAATACAGACCTCTTATTTTTTACATGATCAAATCTTGCAAAACCTCATTTTTCTTTCCCGTGATTTAGAAGAGCTGTATGATTCCAAAGTGATCAATAAACAGAAAGTGAAGCTCTGGCTTCATTGTATCTATGACTCACAGAGTGAGATTCGCCTGTTATGTGACCGCCTTCATTTCGCATATTGTTGATAAAACCGATTTAAAGGACGCTGTGCAATGGCTGATTCGTTCAACGAAGGAGAGAGCGGAGCTTGAAATCGAATTTCAATACAAGCTTTTGCCCGATCTGGTGCTGCAACCGTTAGTGAAAACCAATATTTTTAGAATCATCCGGGAATTGCTTACGAACGCAGTCAAACATGCCAATGCTTCAAAGGTAGTCCTAGCGATTTGGAATACTGGGCGTGTACTTCAATGTAGGGTGCAGGATAATGGAGCAGGATTTGACGTCGCGGAACTGGGCCGACATAACTCTGATCAACGTCACTTTGGTCTTGTATCCATTCATCATCAGGTCACTTATTTGGGCGGTGTAATGAATATTCATTCTTCAATAGGGACAGGCGTAGATGTTCATATTTGTGTGCCAGTAATGGAGGATCATTGCCATGTTGGATAAAATTAAAGTGATGCTGCTGGATGACCATCCTTTAGTCATGGAAGGATTGAAAAACCGAATAAACGAAGAGAATGATATTCATGTAATCGGAACTTTCACGGATCCACGCGAGGGTGTTCAAGAGCTGGATCATGTAAAGCCAGATGTATTCGTTATGGATATTTCAATGCCGCATATGGATGGCTTCGAAGTGGCAAAGCTATGCAAAGAGAAATTCGGGCTAGCTATGAAAATTATTATGTTGTCCGGCTACACTTATGAGGAGTTCTACCAAAAAGCGTATGATATTGGAGTCCATGCTTATTTATCCAAACAGGCCACTTACCAGGAAATCATTAATGCGATTAGGCAAAGTGTATTAGGCCATATCCTAATACCGGAGAAAGTTCTAAGCGGTCTAAAGCAAGATCAATTGTCCGCTATGGAGAGGGAAGTGCTTAAACTAATTGCTCAAGAAAAGAGCAATCAAGAGATCGCTGTTATTCTAACGATGAGCAAGCGAACCGTTGAATATCACATTGCATCTATTATTGATAAGCTTGGAGTTAAGACGCGCATTGGTGCTGTTGTAAAGGGCTACGAATCCGGTTTGCTAATAAATCAAACCAAGTAGAATGGCGGATAAGGTTCTGATCCATTTGGCATCCCCTGTAATCCCCATGAGCGCGAGGGAAATTATATAGAAGGCAAAATCTCTACGAGAACTATCCAGCCTTATCAAAAGAAAGTCCCCCTCAATGAGGGGGATTTTCATACTTTCATATCAACATGATGTGAGCCGTCTATTAGCCTGCGGCCCATACATCCAATTCAATTTTCAATTCAGGAAGACCTAATCCAGCAACATAGGCAATCGTCATGGAAGGAGAGGGAGCGCCGAATACGTGATTCCACTCCGCATCGAAATGATCCCAGTCAATTTCTTCCGTCGCCCAAATATTCACTTTCACGACATGATCAGGCGTTAGCTTCTGAGAAGCAAGGAGGGCAACAATGTTGCTCATCGTGTTCGTTACTTGTTCGTTGAAGTCAGTGGGAATGTGATTGTTTGGATCGATTCCAATTTGACCAGAAAAAACATACAGCTCCGCATCTCTGCTAATTTTGGTTACATGGCTGTAGTGTCCAACCGGCTTGGCAATTGATTCAGGATTATATCTGGAAACGATAGGATTGGTTTGTGTCATTACTAATATCTCCTTTTAAATGGTTTTCGTTCATTTCCTTCAAAATGGACAGACGTATCCCGTCCTTATGAATTCTAGAAGAAAACAGCAGTAGAATACCCGATACCGGAGGACAGACTTCTCAAAGATCTCTTTTTCATCAGGTATTCACTCCTTCCCATTTAAAAGTTAATCAATTGATGTAAAACACCTAAATTATAGCATTAGATCTGTTGAAATACTAGGGAATGTTCACTTGGTTGGATGACAGACTTTCGAATAGCGCCTTCATTCCGAACCATACATGAGCTTGAACTGGCAATCATGATCGTATGCCTATGTATCAAGATAGCAACCATTGAGAAGTTGAACAATTGACTGCCACGACCGACATACAATAGAACGAAGAAGATGATGAACAAATAGATATAGAATCGGCACACGGAGCTCTTTCTCCGTGTGTTTTTTGTCTGGCGTAAGTGCTGCCGTACAAAGAGTACGGTTAAATTGCAACCAGTTATCATCCGAATTCGACCGTCTATCGCGATTTCATTTACAGGGGAGGAGATTCTTCCTATAGTTAGAACCGAGAGAAGGGGATGAGATGACGTGAAATTCGAAGTATCGATTGATCCATCGTGTACAGAGCCGAAAATCATCATCCTAACCGATAAAATGACGGATGAAATATCAGAAATCATGAAGCGGCTGTCAGAGACTTATATGGATGCCTTGCCTGTATTTTCAGATCGCGGCGTTGAAATCGTCGATTGCAAACATATTATCCGAATTTACGCGGAGAAACAGAAGGTGTTTCTTCAAACGAAGGCCGGTATCTATACTGTTCGTTCTAGGCTGTATGAATTAGAAGAGAAGCTCGATAGCCAGTGCTTCGTCCGCATTTCGAATTCCGAGATTGTGAACATCAAGATGATTCGGAACATGGATATAAGCATGACGGGAACGATTGGCGTGTCGCTCGCTGGAAATGTGAAAACCTATGCTTCTCGGCGTTATGTTGCAAAAATCAAGAAACTGTTCGGTATATGAGGTGAATCATCGTGAAAACTCTATTTAATCGCATTGCCGGTGGCTTCATTATCGGCGTAATCATTGGACAAATCGTACAGATCATTATTTCGTTCTCCGTAGGTCAGGGAGAATATATGCCGGTTGTCGAACAATTTCGATCTTATTTCCATAATGGAACGATAGCCGTTATCGTGCAGAATCTGCTGACCGGATTCATAGGGATCACCTTCGCAACTAGCTCACTCGTGTTCGATGTTGCGAAGTGGGGATTATTGAAGCAATATTTCATTCATTTCTGCATCACGGCAGCTGTATGGATTCCGATTGTTATGCTGCTGTGGATGCCGCAGACGTCTCGTAATGTGCTTGTGTTCCTGCTTAGCTTTCTAGGTACCTATATCATTACCTGGGCAACACAATACGTCATATCGAAAAATGACATCAAACAGATTAATGCCGCAATTCAGTTGAAGCGATTCAAAGAGGGAGGCGAGGAATAAATGAGCATTGTAGTCAAGAATCTATCCAAAACATATGCAGGGCGCAATGCTGTCGATCATCTATCGCTGACGATCGAACAGGGAGAATTCTTTGCACTGCTTGGTCAAAATGGTGCCGGAAAGACGACCACGATTAAAATGCTGAGCTGCCTGCTTCCCCCTACGAGCGGCAATGCATGGATGGCAGGCAATAGTATTGTCACCAATCCGATGGCAGTAAAGCAGAACATAAACCTCTCGCCGCAGGAAACGGCAGTCGCCCCGAATCTTACAGTGAGGGAGAATCTGGAATTCATTGCGAGCATTTATGGATATAACCAGCGCGAGGCCAAGCATAAATCGGTGGATCTGATGGATAGGTTCGGGCTTACAGAGCGGGCGGGAAGCAAAGCCAAGACATTATCAGGCGGGCTTCAGCGTCGGTTAAGCATCGCGATGGCACTTATTTCAGATCCGAAAATTATCTTCTTGGATGAGCCGACGTTAGGGCTGGATATTCGAGCTAGACGTGATCTATGGGAGATCTTACTTGAGTTGAAAGGCAAGATCACGATTATCGTAACGACGCACTATTTAGAAGAAGTAGAGGCGCTTGCGGATCGAGTCGGTATTATGCATGGCGGTATATTACATGCGCTCGGAACAGTTGAGGAGCTAAAAGTAAAAACCGGAAAATCTTCGCTAGAAGAAATATTCCTCGCATTGACGGAATAGGAGGCCTGATTATGAAATACTTCGCATTTGCTTCACGCAATCGTAAGGAGGTTTTACGAGATCCATTGACCCTTCTCTTTGGAATGGGGCTTCCGGTAATCATGATCTTTCTTTTTTCACTCATGCAGAAGAACATGCCCGTTGCTCTATTTCAAATCGAGAATATAACGCCAGGTGTGATCGTTTTTAGCTTTTCATTCATTACGTTATTCTCAGGAATGCTGGTCGGGAAGGATAGAAGCAGCTCATTTCTACTGCGGATCTTCGCTTCACCCATGTCGGCATCCGATTATATCATTGGATATGCACTTCCTCTATTGCCTATTGCTACTTTGCAAATTGTTGTGTGCTTGATTACAGCCTTTTCTTAGGACTTTCAATCAATTTGCATGTGCTGGTAGCTATTATTCTGCTCTTGATGATGGCGCTGCTGTATATTGGGTTTGGACTGCTGCTGGGTACATATTTCACTGATAAGCAAGTTGGAGGGATTTTCGCAATCTTCGTCAACCTATCCGCATGGCTTAGCGGAACATGGTTTGCACTGGATATGATCGGTGGTGCATTCCAGTCGATCGCCTATGTATTGCCGTTCGCTCATGCGGTAGATGCTGCACGATATGCGTTGGCGGGCGAATACAGCAAGGCAGTTGTTCCTTTTATTTGGGTTGCAGGCTATTCGGTCTTCATTTTTGCTATCGCGGTGGTAAGCTTTAAGAAGAAAATGAAGGGACAATGACTTCATTCATGGGTTGAAAATGGTAAGGAGATGCTGCTAGGCAGACAAAATCCCCTCGCTAGGATGTATATTCGCCGTGTCCCAACTGGATTTGTGTCATATGGTGATGAATAGGGAGGGGGGGAACAACAATGGAAGCCTATCATAATTGCTTGTACTGTATGAACAAAAAAGTTCGTATCCTGACAATGGATCGCAAAGAATACCGAGGGACGGTTGTTAAGGTAGATCATCAAAATGTCTATTTGCGTCCCGAAGCGAATTATGGAGCCGTAAGAACGTCAGGTTTCTTTCCTTTCGTTAATAACGATATCATAACCTTAAGCTTATTCACATTACTCGCTATTGCATTGATATAACTTGATGGACCCGGAGCTTGGCATTTGCCGGTCGATTTCGTCTCATGACGAGCTTCGGGCTTACATATTCTTTGCTTTGTTTGAGTTTACTCATTTCATAAAAGAAGTAAATTTATTCAGTGAATCATGTCATGTCGCTACCCTAGTGGGCAGCATGTTTGAATCGTAAAATGATAGATAGAACGACACCCCAGATTCCTTGCGTTTCAAACTATTTTAGGAGGGTATTAATTTATGAAAAAAAAGATTGCCGCAGGTATTTTGGCACTTGCGATGGTAGCAGGCATGTCAACATCAGCGTTTGCAGCAAATTCTTATTATGTCTATGAGCATGAAAAAAAAGGAGAAAGCTTAAATGATACATTTGCAGATGCTCAGACGTTCCACTTGACAGATAATGTTATTATTAATGGCAGCATTTTGAAGGGGGATCAAGACTTTTATCGATTTGCTGCACCTGAAACAGGGGATTTTCAGTTTGATTTTGGCGCTGTAAACCGTATTCTTCCTGCAGGGGAGGCAGTTGTTACTCTTTATGACGAAGATAAAAATAAAATAAGAAGCAAAAAGGTGAATTCAAGAAACGAATTGAAATTTACTGAGAAAGTGGTCAAAGGTAATAAGTATTATCTGAAAGTCGAGAGCACTCACAGCAAATCTTATGAGTATTTAATATATATTGATAAACAAAACTAATCGCAACATCAAAAATGTCGACTCGTTATCCCGATGAATGATTTATTCATCGGGATTTTTCTTTGTGGTGTAGAAAGAAATCCTCGAAATGATGATTTTACTATTCATGATGTATTCCACTCAGAGGCTGCCGCGTCTATTCAGGAAACGCTTACGGTAATGACCAAAGGCTGCAGCATTATATTATGCTTAAAAGAATCATTCCCTACTATTTTTTATGCGCCCTTCTAATTATACTTACATGTGTATATGGTAGAACGTTGTATGGCTGATTAACACATTGTTTAGGGGGAGCAGTATTGAAATCACCGCTTATGTCTTATGCGACTTTATTTCTCGGGGTGTTGGCATTATCGACTTCAGCTATCTTCGTGAAGTTAGCAGATGCGCCTGCTGGCATTACGGCGTTTTATCGGATGTTTTTTGCAGCGGTTATGCTGCTGCCGTTTCTTCTCGCGGACAAAGAGAGCATGCGAGAAATACGTTCATTGTCGAAGAAGCAATGGGGGTATGGACTGCTGTCAGGCTTATTTCTAGCCACGCACTATGTGCTCTGGTTTGAGTCATTGAATTACACGTCAGTCGCAAGCTCAACGGTGATCGTGACCTTGCAGCCGCTCTTTTCCATGGCGGGAGGCTACTTTTTGTTTAAAGAACGCTTCCGTATGGGGGCCATACTCGGTTGTATCGTAGCGATTGCAGGAAGCTTCGTCATCGGGTGGCAGGACTTCCAGATTAGCGGGCAGGCGCTGTTCGGCGATATTCTTGCCTTTATTGCGGCAGGAGTCATTACGGCTTACTTCTTTGTTGGCCAGCATGTTCGCAAACAGTTGTCACTCATTCCTTATTCCATCATTGGCTATGCAAGCAGTGCGCTCTTGTTAAGTCTCTTTTCCTTAGTTCAGAAAGCTTCCTTCTTCGACTATTCCACGAACACCTGGTGGTCCTTTATCGGACTCGCCTTCATTGCAACGATTTTAGGTCAGACGTTATTCAATTGGCTGCTGAAATGGCTCAGTACGTCAGTCATTTCCATGAGTATACTCGGAGAGACGGTCGGGACGTGCATCCTTGCTTATTTCATTTTGGATGAGGTTATCACGGTACAGCAAGGCATTGGCATTGCACTCATTTTAATTGGACTTGCTATGTTCTTGTTGCAGCAACGAAAGGTAAACGAGCAGCAGACAAATCGCAAGGATATCGGGGCATAGATCGAAAAGAGTATGAATGATCTATTGTAAATGCTGTAGGGACAAATAAACTGCATCTCCCATGTTAGATAATGTCTAACAAAGGGATGCAGTTTTTTTATAGTGGTACTATTTCAGACTATGATGCATGGCTAAAGTTTGATTTATCTAGGAATATACTACCTAATTTTAGCGGTAGTCGACAACTACAAATAAAGCTCCCTTACCTGCCATCATGGGGGTAAGGGAGCAAAGGAATGCTTGAAATCGTCTACTCATCTCCAGTTCCTGGTAACGATTGACCTGCTTCGAGCAATAGCTTGCTGGCATCTTCTTTGGACAGATTCGCAGTGTCGTATTTTTTGCCTGTCATGTTTTCTAGTTGCCGTACTGCGGCAAGCTGGGTGTATGTGATAGGCTGGTCACGAATGAGCCGTTCGATATTGCCGAAAGCAATTTTGTTGATTAACTCTGGATCATCTAATGCGTCAAGCAGCATGTACATGGCTTGAATTGCGTTTTCTTCGCTCGAGAGGCCGTAACCTGAATCCGTGCTTAGCAAAAAGCGATCCGGAAACTCCTTGATGATAGGAACGAAATCCTCCAGCTTATAGGCACTGGACGGGTTAAATGCCGTAAAGCCTGCGAAAAAATCTGCATAGACATTCGGATGTTCTCTTAGCAGCGAGCGTATATTTTCGGGAGAATTGTAGGCATTTGCATGTCCAAAGATAAATATAGTGTCAGGGTATTTCTTGGCCGCTTCCTCCAGTTTCAGCATAGGGATGCCTTCGGGAGGATCAATATGCATCAATATAGGAGCCTTGTATTCGGCGCATAATGCATAGAGGTCAGGCAAAATACCATCCATCGGATGCTCTGTCTTCCATATGGAATGTGCGAGTACTTCTGAGTAGGAAGATGCGATTGCAAGTTCTCCTAATCCGAAAAAGCCCTGCTCCAGATAATCTTTTGCCGCCTTCAAGCCAGATGGTTCTAATAAATGAATGCCTGAGGCGAAAGGGATGAACCGTTCAGGATGCTGCTGATAAGCCTTCCATGCGATTTTATCTGTTCCGACAGCACCTGGTTCGGATACATTTCCAAATAGGACAATACGATCCACGCCGTATTTATTCCACATCATATCTAGTTTCCAATCGTATGCCCGATTTGACGCGCTATGATTGTGAGCATCTACTAGTTTTATATCCTTATATTGTTGCGCCCAATCTACTAATGTCTTGGTCGGTGGTACAGAAGCTGCTTCTTTTATATCGTCTTGAGGGGCACTTGAAGTGGCGGCTGGTTCTTCTTGTTGTGTAGACCCATACATGAATAAAGCTGCTAAGATCAGAACGAGTATTGCAATAAGGAATGCCGTGCGAATTTTACTTTGCTTGGTCATGTTGATCCTCCCTGTACGTTGATCTCTTATCTACTAGTTGATAGCTCTCTTTTGTAGAACAGTGCCTATGAGGAAGTTGCTTTTTTATTGCTAACTATATTGGATCATGTACTTGCATAGAGCCTAGCAACCCTGTTTCACAGCCTCAGACACATTGGAAGAGTTGGATGGCGACTCACTTGAATCCAGGATAACATTTTGTACTATTTATTCGGTATTCAGCTTATCACATTTAGCAGGAAGAGGAAGATGTTCCAATCGGTTTGTGCCGAAGGGGAGACGCGCATATATATTGCTATCGGGCAATCACGGCATGGAAGGGATTGCATACGAGAGAGTCCAGTTGACTTTGACAGGGTAGGGAAATATCTTAAGAATATAACAGATCAATAAGGACGGACGCGGTTTCTATAATGAAAGGTGGTATGTTTATGCGAATCAAATGGTTCGGGCAATCGGCTTTTTTATTGACTTCGCAGGCAGGAACAAGGATCTTGATTGATCCATACGGACGTCTGCTTGGTTATCGAATGCCTGAGGTAGAAGCGGATATTGTTCTGGTTACGCATGAACATCGCGATCATAATCAGATTCAGGTAGCGGTTGGCGATTACTTGCTTGTGAATGAGCCGAAGGAATACAACTATGGTGACGGTGAGGTGCTGATCAGCGGCTTTAAGACCTTTCATGATAAAGTGAACGGTGCGAAAAAGGGTGATAATATTGTTTTCCGCATCCAAGTCGATGGCCTGACTATCTGTCATTGTGGGGATCTGGGTCATCTATTGTCTGAAGAGCAAAGCCAAGCAATCGGCAAGGTAGACATTCTTATGGCTCCGGTAGGCGGAAGAATGACCATTAACGGAGATGAAGCGGCTCAACTGATGCATCAATTGCGGGCAACGATAACCATTCCGATGCATTACCGTACGAAGGCGCTCCGTCCGCTAGGATTTCTGATTTTTGATAAGGTAGATAAATTTCTCGCAGCATCCGGTCAGCAGGTTAGAAGCTATAAAGAGCTGGATATTACACAAGACAGTTTGTCTCAAGCCGCGGGCGTAGCCATCATGCAATATTGAGGGCAGTGGAGTATGAACGAACTTGACGGTAATGTAGAAATGACACCATTATCATTTTTCTAGAAAGTACCAAGCACATCCGTTATAATCGTCTCAGATTATTAGCACATCGGAGGTGCTCTACTTGCTAGAGGAAAACCGAGATCACTCTCATGTACGTAAGAATATACATTGGGCCGACCTGCGGGCGGATTGCGAGAATTGCTTGCAAATTCGAAGGAGAGACGGAAGAATTACCGCGGAGCCGATCTCATGGGTGCGAAATTAAAAGCAGCTGATCTCAGAGGGGCAGATTTAAGAGGAGCCTATCTGATCGCGGCTGACTTGCAGCATGCGAATTTGCGCGCAGCCGACCTCATCGGAGCGGACTTGCGCGATGCAGATATTCGCGGCGCGGATTTGAGAGACAGTATTTTTCTGACTCAGGTACAGATTAACGCAGCGAAGGGAGATTCGCATACTCAACTGCCGGGAAGGCTGTCTCGACCGGCCCATTGGACAGCATAGCCAGCAGAAGGCAGGCTGGAGAAAGAAAATTATGGTTGTGGAATATATGAATCTTCCGTATTATGGTGTATAGTGCTTCTTTTGATGATACGGAGGGTATTGGTTTGTTACTTTACTATTGATATTGTCGATCTACCTCAGAACAATTACATGAGGAGATGATCGAATATGATATACAAGCACTCAGTCGACGGGATTACAGATGAAATGCTGGAAGGCTTTTTTGTAGATTGGCCGAATCCGCCAAGCCCGGAAACTCACCTGCGGTTATTGAAGAACAGCAGCAAAGTGGTTCTGGCGATGGATGAACAAACGGGTCAGGTCGTAGGATTTATCACGGCGATAAGTGACGGTGTACTGTCTGCCTATATTCCACTGCTTGAAGTGCTGCCAGCATATAAAGGCAAGGGGATCGGCAAAGAATTAGTCAGTCAAATGATGAAAGCGTTGGATGACATCTATATGATTGATTTATGCTGCGACGATGACCTGGTTCCCTATTATGAACATTTCGGCATGATGAAGGCGAACGGAATGATATTCCGAAATTATCGCATGCAAGCTGGGAAGCAGAAGGAAATAGAGGCGAGGTAAATAAAAACGCTAACGCTTGGGCAGATGCCCAAGCGTTTTTTGCATAAGAAGGTCGACCAGCGCCTTAGAACTGAACTGAAAAGCCACGGAATTGGTGAACGCCAGTTCCGAAGCGGACAAGATCCTTCTCAAGCAGCTCTGCAGCCGCTTCTTTCAACGCACCTAATAATTCGGGCTCCAGCCCAAGCCGATTATGGGAGCCGAATACTTGTACAATACCCTCAATCCCCGAAATTTTCTGCCAGGAGGCCACAAGGTCTTCTGGACTCGTCGTAGGATAGAATGCATAGATTGGTGTTTCATCGTACAGCAGATCGCCAGTAAATAAGTAGCCTCTGCTTGTATCGTGCACGGCGATATGTCCGGGGGAATGGCCGGGCGTATGATAAACGAAGAGTTTACGATTCCCTAAATCGATGGTATCTCCATCTTGCAGCAGACCAGTTGGCTTGCCTTGATAGGGAGTATAGGCAACAGGATCGAAGGTAGGCGGTAAGGGTCTCGTAATATCACGCGACACATCTTTGCGAATCTGCTCAATCGGCAATCCCTTAATGCCATTAATGAGCCAATCTTCTTCCAGTTCGTGGACGTAAATCCGCTCGAGCTTGCCATGGCTGCCAATATGATCCCAGTGAACATGGGTGGTAAGCACCGTGATGGGCAGACTAGTTAGTTGTCTAGTCATTCGCGTAATATCATCGATACCAAGGCCTGTGTCGATGAGAGCGGCTCGTTCACTGCCGATGAGCAGATAAGAATGAACTCTCTCCCAATGGCCGTATTCGCTAATTGCAAACGTGGAGTCGTCAAGCTTCGAGACGGTGAACCAGGGATCGTCTATAACAATAGGATATTTTGTTGCGTGCTGCTCACGATTAGCTGTGTTAGATTGCATGCGGTATCCCTCCAGGAAGTGAAGAATGTAATCATTGAATGGCAATATCTTCGCTGTCATCTTGAAAGGCGATTAAGGACAAATAGTAGCTTTTCTGTTCTTGCGTTTCTTCTGTTTGCTTAGCATGTTGTTTACGCTCATCCTGCTTGCAATTTTGATCCTTATTTCCTTCATTTATCCCATTATTCTGATTTTTCTCTTGCTTCACACTCTTCTCATGCTCGTCATACTTCTCATGCTTCGTAAAATGCTTATCCAGCAGCAGTTTGAACTCCTCAACGAAGTTGTGGAAATTCTTCTCGGATGCCTGCAGCTGATAGGTGGCGGCAATGTTTTTGCGCTGATCCAGATTGCTGCTGTCCAAGGCGAACGATTCCGCTGGTGCGCGTTCAACTTTAGTCCGAGTGACCTCGACGGTCTCCATGAACACTTGTCGCGACGTCTCGATCAGATCCATGCTCGGAAGAAGATGATCTTCGGGGATGAAGCGGCTTGCAACGGCTCGATAATACTTCTGAACGATGCCGTTTTTTTCTTCTTTGCGTACAACATGGATCACTTGATGCTTCTCTAGTTCCTTCAAATGAAAGTAAATATTATTCCGCGTAATACCCAGCATTTCGGCAAGCTGCTGCCCGGTATACTCTTGCTTGACAAGGTTCATAAGTATCTTCGTCCGGAGCGGATCGGCAATTGCTTTTAGCTGCTCATGAGTCTGAATTTTATATACGCTAGTCACAGTCATCGAAACACCTCACTACAATTTACCGGTAAAATATAATTTACTGTTTGGTGTGTTTATATTAACACGAGTTACACAATTGGACAATCGTTCCATTTTGGATATGAGAAACTATGATTCAGGCATAGAGAAATAGAGGAATTGAGACACATGGTGCGTAACTAGGATCAGCTCTAAAGCAAAATACTTCTACGCATCGTACATCAGTAGGCGGCAAGACATACATACAATAGCGATTTGTTTACCTAAACAGCGTGAACGCGGATGCTGATGCAATAGTCCGCCTCTACGCTGTTTTTTACTTTTTTGATACACTTGGGACATATGTCCTTCCCCGGAGGCATGGGTCTGATTTTAAATAATAAGGAAATCGAAATCCGAGTTTAGGGGAGCGGGAAAAATGGCAGGAATCCTATTTGCATGGTTAGGCGGAGCGTTCATTACGCTGCAAGGCGTGGCGAACTCCCGAATCAGTCAAGATATTGGCACGTGGCAAGCAGCAACGATTACCCAGTTTACCGGATTCGTATTGGCCTTCGTTCTTCTCCTGCTTGTTCGCGACAGTCAATGGCGAAAGATTAAGCAAGTGAAGCCGCTCTATTTGACGAGTGGAGCCTTGGCGGCCATCATCATTTCCAGCAATATTACGTCCATTCATCACGTCGGTGTTACCTTGACGATCGCTGTTGTGTTGATTGCTCAGCTCAGCGTAACCTTTATCATCGATAGCAAAGGGTGGTTCGGCGTAGCGAAGCAGAAGATGAAGCTGGCACAGTTCATCGGCATTGGGATGATGATCGCTGGAGTAATTATATTGAAGCTGTAAATTTTTGCGGCAGGGGTGAAGGTGCGCTATGAAAGAGATCAAGGATCGTGAACAACTGGCTCATTATTTGGAGATTCATCAGATAGCATCAATATTTAATGCACAGATAATGCCGCATTTGACATTGTACACTTATGAGCAAGGTGAACTCATCTGTTCGCAGGGTGATCCAGCCGAGTATTTATCCGTGCTTGTGAAGGGAAAGGTTAAGGTGTATAACACCTCGGCAGAGGGCAAAGCACTGATCGTGTCGTTCAAAACCGCATTAGAAGCGGTCGGGGACATTGAATATGTGCAAGGCATTGACTTTATGAATACGGTTGAGGCGGTGTCGCCGGTTCATATGATTATCGTCCATTACCGCTGGCTGCATCAGTATGCGAAAGAAGACGCAAAGCTACTTCAATTTTTGTTGAAGCTCATTACGACGAAGTTTTGCATGAAATCCGATTCTTTGAGCTTTAATTTGATGTATCCGGTGGAAGCACGCTTGGCGAGTTATCTTTTGTCCATCACATATGATGAATCGGATCCGCGATTTAATGGTCAGCTTCGTACCGTAAGTTTGCGGGATGTGGCCAATTTCATCGGCACCAGCTATAGGCATCTAAATCGGGTCATTCACAAGTTTTGCGAAGCAGGTTTGGTTGAGCGCAATCGAGGATTCATTTCGATAAAGGACAGGGAACAATTGCGCGCATTAGCAGGCCATAATATATACGAAAAGTGAGAGGAGGATGCATATGATTACAGGCTTAGTACTGGCGCTCATAGCCGGCTCGCTTGTGGGCATCCAAAATATATTCAACAGCAGAGCAAACGAGGGCATCGGAACGTGGACGACTACGGTCATTGTACTGGGCATGGGGTTTCTGGCTTCATTTACGATTGGCTTGGCCGTGGAAGGCAAGCAGCTATTCGATTTGCCTAATATGAAGACATGGTACTGGTTCAGCGGCATCATCGGGGTCGGTGTCGTGCTTAGTGTGGTACAGGGAGTGAAGCGGCTTGGCCCGACGTTTGCCATCTCGATTGTGATGGCGTCCCAGATTAGTTTTGCTCTGTTGTTTGACTCATTGGGCTTGCTCGGCCTAGATAAGGTTCCTTTTACGGGGAAACAAGCAATTGGAGTTCTGATCATTGTTGGCGGAATTATCGTATTTAAGACAGGCGGGAAGCGCAGCGATGCGCGCAAGGTGGTTCCGAGCCAGCAGGCTGCTTCGAAAGGTGTATAAGGCATATGTTGCGCAGATCTGGATATCAAGGACATCGCATATCGCTTACGCTTAAGTAGAAATGAAGTGAAGCTAAAGTCAGAAGATGCAGTGGAGAGGATAACGATGAAAACGTATCGGACATTATTATTTGACGTAGATGATACATTGTTGGATTTTAAGGCAGCTGAGAGGCTGGCACTGCGCTTGCTGTTCGAGGAACAGCAGATTGAGCTGACGGAGGAGGTCGAAGCTCATTATAAGCAGATGAATCAGGGGTTATGGAGAGCTTTTGAAGAGGGGCGCATCGATCGCGATGAGGCTGTAAATACGCGATTTTCTCTATTATTGAAGGAGTACGGGCATGAAGTGGATGGCGTTCTGATGGAGCAAAAATATCGGGGCTATTTGGAACAGGGACATCAGCACATTGACGGAGCTATGGAAGTAATTACGGAACTACACGGTGCGTATGATCTGCACATTGTGACGAATGGTGTGTCTAAGACACAGGATCGAAGGCTGCGTGATTCCGGTCTACATCCGATGTTTACTAGCATTTTCGTATCGGAGGATACAGGGTACCAGAAGCCGATGAAGGAATTTTTTGATTTTGTGTTCGCACGCATTCCACATTTTGACCCGCAGCAGACATTGATTATCGGGGATTCGTTAAGCTCGGATATGAAGGGCGGGCAGCTGGCGGGTCTGGATACCTGTTGGTTCAATCCCGAGGGGAAAGCAAATGAAACAGATATTGTTCCAACCTATGAGATTCGTACGCTTCAGGAGCTGTATCAGATATTGGGGGTGAAGTGAGGGTATTGGAATAAATGAATGTCTAGAAACGCAATAGACTTGTTATAATACTAGTAATAGAGAGGGAAAAGGTAGGTGATAGGTGTGGATCTTACTTTGATAGATGAGTTAAAGAATAGATTGGATTCGCTGCGACCACTACCTGCCGAAGCCGTTCGGAATTTAGAGGAAGTATACCGTGTTGAATGGACGTATAACTCGAATGCGATTGAAGGAAATACACTGACGCTGCTTGAAACGAAGCTTGTGCTCGAACAGGGGTTAACGATCGGTGGGAAAAAGCTTCGGGAGCACTTTGAAGTTATTAACCACGCTGAAGCGATTGCCTACATTCAAGAGATCATTCGTCAGGATCAGGAGCTAACTGGGTATGTGGTGAAATCAATTCATCATCTTGTTCTTAAAAATATTGCGGACGACGCAGGACGATATCGAATGGTCAATGTCCGTATATCAGGTTCACAGCATGTTCCGCCCCATTATACGGTTGTTCCTGAGAAGATGGAAGAGCTCATGAAATGGTACGAGAATCAACAAGGATTGATGCATCCAGTGATGCTGGCTGCGGAATTCCATTTTAGATTTGTATTTATTCATCCTTTCTCAGATGGAAACGGCCGAACTGCAAGACTCCTTATGAATCTAATTCTGATGAAGCACGGATATCCTCCTGCCATTGTGAAGGCGGCGGATGCTGTCAGAATGCGATATTATGAGACGTTGGAGGAAGCAAGCGTCCAAGGTCAATTGAAGCCTTTTATTCAATTGATTATGGAGTGTGTTGCAGATAGTCTCCAGGCATATTTATTCGCTGTGGAATAATAAAAAACGAGGCTGTCTTGCGGTCATGTTAATCATGACGGCAAGACAGCCTCGTTCTATGTTCGGATGCTATTGTATTGTACGGCGCTTGTGTTACTTCCAGTGTCCGCCTTCCACGATAATATCGTCTGGAGAGACATCTGGGCCGAGTTCTTCTTTCACGTATTTATCGTACAGCTGCAGCAGAAATTTCTCTTTTCCCAGCGCCTCCAGCTCTTGATTCACCCAATCGCGCAGCTCGGTATTGCCTTTCTTGACAGCTGGTGCGATCGGCGCCTCTTTCTCAAGCTTCTCTGGAATAAGGGAGAAGCCAGGATTTTTCCGCGCCCAAGCAAGTAGAATGAAATTATCCTGTGCGTATCCGTCGCCGCGTCCATCCTTCAACGCTTGGAGGGATTCGGTGTTTTTCTCGAATTTGACCAGTTCAACGTCAGGATAATTTTTGGTGAAGAATATATCGGCTGTCGTTCCCTTCGTTACGATAACCTTCTTTCCTTTCAAATCAGCCAACGACTTAATCCCGCTCTTATCGTTTACGAGTACCTGTGTAGTCACCTTCAAATTTGGATTTGTAAAATCAACAATTTCCTTGCGCTCATCGGTCACGGTCATGTTGGCCACAATCAGATCTACCTTATCGCTTTGCAAATACGGGATACGACCTGCTGGCTCCACGACGACGAACTCGATTTTGCTTTCGTCCCCAAGCAGATCCTTTGCGAAGCGTCTTGCTAAGTCATTATCGAAGCCAACTAAATCACCTTTCTCATTCGTGAAGCCGAACGGGGGCTTATCGGAGAACACACCTACGAGAATTTTGCCGCGTTCTTTAATTTTGCTAAGGGCACCGGTATCGGCACTCGATGATTTTCCGCTCTCTTGTTGCTTTGCCGTAGTTGGTTGTTCCTTCGCTCCACGGCCTGTATCGCTTCCGCTGGTGTTGCTTGAGCCGCATGCGGACAATAACCCGACCGTGAGCAGTACCATTAATAATGTGAACCCCAATTTGTTCTTCATCCCATTTCTCTCCTTTTCCATGTTTCAATGTCCAAAAATTTATCCAGAAAGCGACGGGCTCGTTCGGTTCTGGGATCTGCAAAGAAAGCATCCGGCGCTCCTGTCTCGCATATTCGGCCTTCATCCATAAACACAATCCGGTCGGCTACAGCTCGGGCGAACCCCATCTCATGGGTCACGATAACCATCGTCATGCCTTGTTCCGCCAAGGCAAGCATGACTTCCAGCACCTCGCGCACCATCTCGGGATCAAGCGCAGCCGTCACTTCGTCGAAGAGGATGACCTCAGGATTCATGCATAGTGCCCGCACGATCGCGATTCGCTGCTGCTGGCCGCCCGACAGTTGGCGGGGATATGCATCCTTCTTGTCTAGCAAGCCGACGCGCTCCAGCAGCTTCTCGGCTTGGACGATCACTTCTACACGGGGGCGCCGCTGGGCTTTGATTGGCCCGAGGAGGATATTATCGAGTACCGTCAGATGGGGGAATAGATGATAGCTTTGAAACACCATTCCAATCTGTTGGCGAATGTGCTGCCAGTGCATTGCTGGACTGGTCAATTCTTGACCGTGGAACCGAATGCTGCCGTTCTGCGTTGACTCAAGTCCATTCAGGCACCGAAGCAGCGTGCTCTTGCCGCAGCCGCTTGGCCCGAGTATAACGGTCACTTCCGCTTGAGCAATTTGCAGGTTGATGTCCCGCAGTACCCAATGATTGCCGAACGACTTGCCGACATTGGATAGTTCAAGCAATGCGTCGGGCATTGAATGCTTCCTCCTTTCTATTCAATCAGTGGGATATTAGCAGTGGGATATTAGGATAGCAGCTTGTGCTCCAGCCTTCTTGATAAGGCCGATAACGGATAGCACAGTATGAAATAGAGCAGAAATAATGAACCGTAAATAAGAACGGCCTCTCCTGTGCGCTCTATAATTTGCTGCCCCGTCTTGATCACATCGGTGACGCCGATAAGAACAGTCAGTGATGTCGTCTTGATGATGCGCGTGTACACATTAATCGTAGGCGGGATCATGCGTCGCAGCGCTAGTGGGAGCAGAATGTATGCGTACAATTGCAGGGTACTGAGTCCAATCGCCATGCCAGCTTCTCGTTGACCTTGCGGCAATGAGATAAGGGCACCTCGTGCAACCTCTCCAACTTCAGTGATTCCCCAGAGTGACAACACCAGTACTGCACATACAGAGCTTGGAACATCCAGACCGAAGAAGATCGGAAGCCCGAAGAAGAAAAAGAACAGCCATACCAAAATCGGGATAGAGCGAAACAATTCCAGATAAGTACGGGTAATCAGCCGCAGCCACGGACTACCAGAGGTACGCAGGGCACCGAATAGAAGGCCGCCAATCGTGCTTAGCGCGATGCTCCAGATGGCGATAAGCCCTGTCTGATACAACCCCTTAGCAAGCTGGGGAAGTGATACGACAAGCAAATCAAGTCCCGAACTGGCCATGCTGGAACCTCCTTTCCAGCCAAGAAAGCACAAAGGATAATGGCAGGAACAACAGCAAGTATAAGACCGTCATCATGAGCAGCATTTCATAAGTTTTGTAGTAAAGAGCAATGTAGTTCGTAGTCGTGTACAAAATTTCCGGCACGGCAACTGCAGATACAACCGTCGTCTCTTTCAGTAGAAAAATAAAGTTGGCAAATAAGGACGGCGTAGCAATTCGCAGCGCTTGCGGTAGGACGATGTCACGAAACAACTGCCAACGAGACAGCCCGAGTGCCAATCCTGACTCCAACTGAGACTTGGGGACGGCTTCGATTCCAGCGCGGAACACTTCAGTCAAATATCCGCCGCCGAGAAACGTCATCGCTAATAAGGCTGTGGTGTAGCTGGACATTCGAATTCCGATACTCGGCAGTGCAAAGTACAGGAAGAACAATTGAATCAACAAGGGTGTATTGCGAGCTACTTCGATGTAGGCACGTACAATGGCAGTTAATATCAGTACTCGGAAATACAAGAGAATCGAGTTGAACACGGCAACGAGCAGAGAAGCAGCGATGGCCGCACCAGCAATTCCGATCGTGACAAGGGCTGCGTGTACGAAGTCGGGCACATGCTCAAGCATGAAGGAGGTATCGAGTGTCATGTTAGCCAGTTTCCTCCCTTGAAATGGACTGCCTGCCGGAGATAGTGCTCCTTCTGTTTAGGTAATCACCAGGCTCCAAGACAGGGATGCTGGTCTGGACGACATGCGGGTATTTCAAGCCGAGCCCGGTATTGATTGCAACGACGGTGTCGTTGTCCTGGATCCAGCCGCTATCCCGCAATCGGCGTGCGGCGACGAATGTAGATGCGCCTTCCGGGCAGATGAAGGCTCCTTCGAGCTCAGCAATAAGGCGCTGCTCGCCCAGCAGAGCGCGATCATCTACCGCAATCGCACAGCCCTCAGTTCGGTAGATGGCTTCCAATATTAGAAAGTCTCCTAGTGCCTTCGGTACATTGATGCCGAAAGCAAGGGTAGAAGCATTTGGCCAAGGTATCGACTCGGTGTGCTTGTTCTTCCATGCCTCGACGATGGGGGCACATCCAGCAGATTGGACGGCGACGAACCGAGGGAGTTTGCCTTGAACCCAGCCTAGTGCAAGCATTTCCGTCAATGCCTTATAAATGCCGATGAGGCCGACACCGCCTCCTGTTGGATACAGGATGACATCGGGCAGCTTCCAGCCTAATTGCTCGGCTATTTCGAAGCCAATCGTCTTCTTGCCCTCGATCCGGTAAGGCTCTTTAAGAGTAGAAGCATCATATAGGCTGTCATCGTCGCTGATCGCTTGGGAGACAATTTTGCCAGCGTCACTAATTAAGCCATTGACCAGATGGAGCTGGGCTCCTGCAATCGCACATTCGCTGCGTGTAATGGCCGGCGCATCTACAGGCATGACAACCGTGGAGCGTATGCCCGCACGAGCCGCATAAAGTGCCCAGGCTGCACCTGCATTGCCATTGGTCGGCAATGCTAATTCCTGAACGCCGAGCTCCTTGGCCTTGGATACACCAACAGCCGCGCCACGGGCCTTGAATGAGCCGGTCGGCAGAAGCCCATCATCCTTCATATACAACTGGGGAATACCAATTCGGTGTCCAAGCTTGGGCAGGGGGAGGAGAGGGGTAAGGCCTTCTCCTAAAGAAATCACATTCTGCCCCAACTCGATAGGGAGCAGCTCATGATAGCGCCACAGGCTTGGTTCTCTTGCAGCCAGTTCGGAGCGTTGGACGGTTTCCTTCAGTTCATCCAACCGATAGGCTACAAGTAATGGGGAACCGCAAGCACATAGATGCGCCTGCTTGTGCGGGGAATAACTTGTTCTGCATTTCGGGCAATGCAAATGAGAGATATAACTGAATGACACGGTATGCTCCCCTTTCTGCACATGCAGCGATGATAATAGGGGCCTCCGTCGGTACGGTCAGCGGAATGATGAAACTTTGACTAACATCCAAAATATGTAACACGATAAATTAATAATAAATTTGAGTAATCCAATTTGTCAACTGAGAAATTGAAACTCGTACTCTAGTACATGAAATTTTATGCTTTTGTTCTTGTGTTATAAATTATCGGAGTTTCTGGAATTAATAAAAAATTAGTAGAATTTCATGAAGTGCTTATAGTTTAAATGAAACGAACCGAAATATTAATATACAGGAATAATTTCTCGATACTATTGGAGCTGGGAGATCCGTATCTACTTCTAGTAAATACGCCGTAAAATTATCAATAATTTTGTATAATTCCGCATAATCGTTCGGAATTATATCATTTTATACATATTAAACATGTGCTAAAATTTCCACGTTAAAGACGTTATAACGTCTAATCTGGGGTTTTTATTCAGATCCCAGTATGAGTTTTGTAACGTTTACAATTCATAGGGGGTCGACATCATGTTTAAAAAGTTACAGAACAAGCTTATGTTAATTTTTGCAGTATTGCTGGTTTCCTCCTTGGTCATTCTGCAATTGACAACTAACTTGCAGATGACGAACAGCTTTAAAGAAGAGCTGGACGAGTTAGGAAGCGAAGAAGCGGAGGCCTTAATGCAAGTTACGGATTTGCGTCTAAATAATTATGCAAATGATATTTTGCATTTTAGTGAAAATCCGGAGATCAAAGACATTGTTAAAAACAGAGACAAGCTAACTCCTAACATGATTCAAGTGATGAAATCTTATACAAAAATCAACCCTGAGATATCGGCTATTTATATGGGGAACTCATCGAAGCAGATGTTTGATCCCGAGTCTAATGTATACAAAGAAGATTATGATCCCCATACTCGGCTGTGGTATAAATTGGCTAACGATGATAAGGATAAAGTGAAATTCAGCCCTCCGTATAAGGATAGTGTCAGTCAGAAAATGAAAATAGCGATCTCTAAGGCCGTTGTGGAAAACAACAAGGTTCTCGGGGTTATTTCGCTTGATGTGAACCTGGAACAATTGACAAAGCAAATCAGTGAAACGAATGTAGTATAGAATGGGTTTGGATTTATTTTGGATGCAGAAGGAAACTCGGTAGTACTGCCGGATACAGAAGATGCAGCCGGGAAAAATCAGCGGGAAAGATCATATGTTGACGAAATTTACACTTCAAATGAGAGTGCAGGAAAGGTCAGCTACACGGATAAAGGCGAAGCGGAAGTTCTGTATTATAGGACGTCCGGTCTTACAGGGTGGAAAATCGGTGCTGTCTATCAAGAAGACGAACTGTTAAAGCTCACGAATCATATTAAATACATGAACATCATCATAACCTTGTGTGCCATCGTTGTTTCAAATATTATTGTCTACTTTGTCGCCCGCTTCTTTACGAAGCCGATCGTTCAATTGACGAAGCAGGTGCAGCTAATGGCTGATGGAGACTTGACCGTGGAAGGGAAGGTAAGTTCGAAGGACGAGATTGGCCAATTAACAGGCCACTTTAATCATATGGTACAAAGCATGCGGGAAGTCTTGTCCCGCGTGATTGGTTCCTCTGAACAGCTCACGGAGTCGGCTGAAAATCTGAGTGCCGTATCGGAAGAAACAAAAGCGGCAAGCGAAGAAATTGCCCACGCCATGTCGGATGTCGCGCAAGGTTCTGCCGAAAGCGCAACAAATCTGGATCATATGCAGGAGGTCACAAGCAAGCTGGACTCGCAGTTTAGATCGGTGGAAGAAACGATGTCCTCCATGCAGGCGAAGTCAAACCAGACGCAGCAGGCAAGCATCGATGGAAGAGAGACGTTGGCTGTGCTGCAAGCGCGTTCCGATGAATCGTTCCGTGAAATTCAATCGATCGAACAAGTATTGAACCTGCTCGTGACCAAAATCAACGACATTCAGGCTGTGGCCGAAATGATCAAAGCGATTTCAGCTCAAACCAATCTGCTTGCTTTAAATGCGTCGATCGAAGCGGCCAGAGCGGGAGAGGCTGGCAAGGGATTTTCAGTCGTCGCCACAGAAGTGCGTAAGCTTGCAGAACAATCCGCTAGTTCGACAGAGCAAATTAGCAGCACCATTCAGGGCATTATAGAAGAGGCTGCGAATGCCACCCGCGCGATGAGCCGGACAAAGGAAATCACCTCGGAACAAAATGAGGCCGTGCAGTCGACAGAGATTGCATTTACAAGCATTCAAAGCTTGATGCAGCAAGTGATCGAGGCGATTAAGGAAATGTCGGACAAAATACAGACGGCGTCCGAGCTGAAAGAAAATGTGGTTCAGTCCATCGTAAATCTGTCCGCGATCTCGGAGGAATCCGCAGCCGCCGCGGAAGAAGTCAGCGCTTCGACGCAGGATCAGTTGAAAGCAATCGATACGGTCTCGCAGTCGGCGGAAGATTTAAGCCGGTCCAGCAGCGAATTGGAATTGCTAGTGAAGAGATTCAAAATATAAGCTATCATTGTGGTGTTACGCGGCGGTATGCTGGGATCCTTATGGACTCGGCTGCCGCCGTTTTTTATTGGGGCAGCAGTCTTAGGCCTGTCAATTCGTTGAATGGAGATGATTAGAGAATTACGAGAAGGAACATGGTTAGTGATTTGAAAAGGTCATTATCTGAAAAAAATTCACATTAACAGATGCAAACAGGAATCGAGTAGGGGATATTAAAGGCACTATCATGATGATCAGTTGGAGCGGGCAAAGAAGCTCATTCATCGCAGTTATGAAATGAGCTAGCTCCGTATAATATCTCTAACGACACACCTAAGTCCAACTCGATGCCATAGAGCGGTATCAACCATATCAACCTACGTTTCTTGACATCAAGCCTTGAGTAGTGACAGAGTAAATAAATCCCTTCTCTAAAGTATGATTTGTAATTGCGTAGCTATATTTACATCAAATCAGTTCATATATGTCTATGTCAAATTGATTGGGAATATGGATAAGTAATAAAATGAACTGTACTTTGTAAAGACAATACATAAAAAAGCGACTCTATTGTCAGAGTCGCTTTACTATTGTTACTTACCGCAATTTGTCAGGAAACGACGACGTCAATCGAATTCAGCTACATATTGTTCTGCTTACAAAATTGAGGAAATATCCCAGAGGGCCTGAACGATATTCCAAACTTTAGTAGAAGGAACAAAGGTCAAAATTAATTGACCCAAATCAAGAAGTGCACCACCAAGATCGGCCCAAGAGAAATTGCCGTCAAAAGAACGATAAATTGTTTTGAGTTTCCAAATCAGATTATCAAGAAGACGAGTTACATCTCCTGCGATATCAAAACGCTTCTTGAGGACACCAATGATAGATTGTGCAACACCTACTTCACCTGTTCCAGAAACGAAAAAGTTATACAGCATTCAAAAGACTCCTCTCACAAATGGTAGTTGACGTCGTCAAAACAAATTGTAATATGGGAATTTTAGAAAAAATCATTTAAGCACTTAAAGTACGGTTTACATGTCTAAAAGTAAGGAAACTGATGATGAACGACAAGATTCAACTTATGAAAAAGGATGATTATAATTAAAATGGTTAATATTTGAAATGTTACTTTAGTACTATTAACAAATAAGTTATATTTTGGGTATAATAAACTAGAGTCAAGTCAATTTAAGTACTAGTCTCTGAAAATTTATCTAAAGGAGATGATAGAGTAGTTATGAAGAAGAAATGGTTGGCAGGTGTGCTGTCTTTTATTCTTCCTGGCCTAGGTCATTTATATTTGGGGAGAGTACAGAAGGGAATCATTCTTTTACTGTTGAATGGTATTGCTATTATGTTGTCGTCCATTATTATTGGTTTATTCGCTATGGTTTTTGTCTGGATGTATGCTATTATTGATGCTCTTAAGACAGCAGATCGAATTAATGCAAATAACTTTCCGGTGTAATAGATTATGAGACATGACAGAAATTTCATTTTCATTTATGCGATGTTCTCCTGTATTTTTATTGTCGGATATAATTATTTTACGCCCCTTACTTCTTCGTCGATGTCGCATCAAATAGTAAATATGGGGGCGCAAGAGTTTGTATTTATTTTCCTCAACAACTTGCTTTATACTCTTTTGGGCTTCATGTTGTCGTGCGTCGGACTGTCCATTATATTCATTATTAAAATTCCGATCATCATTGCAATGGGGCCAGCATCAGCAGGAATTTCCCCTATCGTATATTATTTTTCTTCCTTCACTCATGGATTCTGTGAAATGCTCATCGGCTGTATTCTTCTGAGCTATACGATAAGTCACGTAAGTTTATATGTTAAATACGTTACTGGTAGAGCCACGAAAATTCATTTATTGTATTTCTATAAGAGAACCCTTCAATACGTAATTCCAACTGTAATCCTGTTTCTTCTAATTAGTGCATTTCTTGAAGTGTACATATCGAATTTTTTAATCCAGATATTGTTATGAGTTGCAGATATACATAAACCTATAAAGTGGTGATCTAATGACTCGTTTTCATTATGTAACCCCGATTTATCGTAAGAGTAGGAAAAAATTCGCTTTAACTGATGCTAGTGGCAATCGAGTAGGTGATATTCAAAGACACTATAATAGTACGTTTCATTATTTTGCAGATAATATTTTTAGTGATTATTTAGTTAATGTTGAAGTTTTTAATAAGGAAGGAATGTCTATGAGCAAGGCTGTTGAAGTTTGGTCACTCAAGACGATGATTAGGTCGGAATGGAACGTAGATTCTAAAAATTACGGAGAATTTGTACTGAAAGATAAAACAATGGTTAAAACAAATCCTTGCATGGAGTTCGTTATCCATAACAGGGTTTACTCGTTAAAAAAGGACTTTATGGATCGCACAACTAAGTTAAAAAATTCATCTGACAAAGATATAGCTTTGATTACTTACGATAAGGTTGTTCCACCTCGGACGATTACGATCGACCTTTTAGATGATGAAATTGATGTCTATACTTTGTCATGTATCTACTATTTATTTTCGCTGAGGGATTGAAAAATTATTCAAATGATAATAGAAGGGAGGTTAAACCAAAATGTTTCGAATAAATAATGGGAAACTGGTGATAAGAAAAAAGAGAACTATCAAAATAATTGACTTGTCCAAAGTACTCTTTATTGAGCGATTTAATAATAGAACGTATATTATTATTAACGATAAAGATGAAATCATTACAAACATACCTCTTAGTAAACTTGAATCTTTACTCCCTCCAAATTTCATAAGATCACATCGTTCCTTTATCATAAATAAAGATTATCTTGAAGGGTTAAAACTATTAAACGAAAAAACTTATGAGGCAAATTTTCCAAATGATAAACAGGCATTGGTTGTAAAGGAGCATTTAGAGAGCTTTTTATAAGGAAAATACACTTTATTATTTACTGCAGGGAGGTTTTCATGACTTTAAAAGTAAATCATCTAACAAAATCAATAAAATCCAAAGATATAGTCAAAGACGTTTCCTTTCAAGTAATGTCCGGAGAAATTGTTGGTTTATTAGGTCCGAACGGTGCAGGAAAGACGACCACGATGAAAATGATTGTAGGATTAACTTCTTTTCAGAGCGGCGAAGTAACGATACATGGTAAACCTATCACTTCTTATTTTGAAGACTCTATAAAAAATATCGGATGCGTTATCGAAACCCCATGTTTTTACCCCTCACTTACAGCAAAAGAAAATTTAATATATTTTGCCCAACTATCTAAGATTCCAATTAAAGATGTTGAGGAAGTTGCCTCCAAATTAGGATTAACTCAGGTGCTGCAAAAAAAAGTGAAACACTATTCACTTGGTATGAAACAACGATTGGGAATCGCTCAAGCATTAATGCATAAACCATCCATACTTATTTTAGATGAACCTTTTAATGGTTTGGATCCGGAAGGGATAAAATCAGTTAGGGTATTGTTGCGAGAACTTTCTACACATACAGGAGTAGCCATTCTAATTTCTAGCCATTTGATTTCTGAAATTGAATTATTTTGTGACAGAGTAGTTATCATGAAAAACGGAGAAGTGAAAGACGACTTTAACTTGAGCGGAATAGAGGATGCGCCTGTTAGAACAAGTTTCTACGTAGATAGTATTGATAATGTGCTAAGACTTCTTCCTCCGGAGAATCATAATATATTAATTAATCCCCATGATCGTAAACTTACAGTACTGATGAAACGAGACTCCGTTCCAAATTTATTAGCATATCTATTGAAAAACCAAATTAAGGTGTTCGAGGTGAAACGGGAAAGAAATTCTTTAGAAGAGAGGTTCATGGCGGTGGTTGGAGGGAATATCATTGAGTAATGTAGGTCTTCTTGTAAAGGGTGAGTTATATAAAACCATCAAGAATAGAAAACTGTGGTTTTTTTTTATATTTATTATATGCCTAGTGACGATTTCAGGAGCAAAGACTTTGGGGGATCTGGAAACACAACAACAGGTTCTACGTAGTTCAACAGCAGTATATCAGGATTTTATGCATAATAGTATTTCATCCCCGGAAATACATTCAGTCTTGGGGTTTGTAAAAAAAAGTATATCCATAACTTGGGTTATTAATATCGTAATGATTATTATGGCCAGTAGTATCATTTCCAACGAATATTCTTGGGGGACTATAAAATATTTAGCTGTACGACCGTTTAAACGAGAGAAAATTTTAATTGCTAAATTTTCCACAATTATTATTCTTAATATTTTGTTTTATATGATTATAATAAGTTATTCTTATTTAGTTGGTATAATCATTCATGGCTTTGAAACTCAAGTAGCGGGGGAAAAACTATATTACATTACACTGAAGCTTTATCTATACCATTTTATCTCGAATATTCCCTATATTTCTTTATCTATTATGGTATCTACCTTATTAAAGTCCGGTGGATTAGCTTCTACTTTGTCAATCATCACCTCTATTTTAGGCGGAATGATAGCTTCTGTTATCAATAAGTATCCTTATGCAAAATACATACTTTTTACCAACACAGACTTAGCTAAATATGTGCAAGGTGGTGCTCCAACAATAGGGGGGAACGAATTTTTTTCTGTTATGATTATATTCGTTTATAGTTTCTTTTTTCTAATAATTTCTCTATATATTTTTAAAAAAAGAAGCATCTAAGTATTTAAAGGTGGCTTTCCAGCATTATATCCAACAGTAGAACAGCTTATTTATACAAACGAACACCTTCTGGTGTAGGATTGGCGAGAGCCCACCCCACACCATCTTAGGTCTATACACTGTTTTCTTCATACCTCGCCAGTGCCATGGCGGCCGTCTCGCGCATGCGCTTCTGCAGGTATGCGCTATCCTTCACACGGACGCGCTTGCCGAGAAAGCGTATCTTGGACAAGAGGAACTCATGCTCATTCCACGGCAGTCGGATTCGAATCTGGTAGCTGCGCTGTTCCTCATCGTACATCACCTCCGTCTCGAAGCAGGAGAAGGCATACAAGATGCGCGACAGCTCGCGGTTATATTCACGGATGACCTCAATCACAACCTCAGATTTGCGACGATCGCGCAAGCGGGCAAGCTTCGTTAGAATGTACTCCGCTTCCGCAGGCGGGATCGATTCTGCCGTCAATGATGTAATATTGCGCAGCTTGGTGTTCATGAGACCACGGTGCTGACGATGGTACCAGAGCAGGTACCATTCTCGCTTAATAATGGAATACTCTAATTTATATGGAAGGCCCTCATGCTCCTCGTTGATGCGACCGCCCTTGATTGCGTAGCTGATGCGTATCCCTGTTCCGGAAGAGATGTACCTGCGGAGCGGCCGCAGCATCGGATGATAGACATGCTTTTCCTTGCTTTTGGCCTTCTCAATAAGATTATGGGAGGTATCCATGAGGTTCTCTGAAGACAGGATTTCATGTAATTTGGTTATCGTATCTTCCGAGAAGGCCTCGCTCGCTGCTGGATGCGCGAGCATCGTCTTCAACCATGCCCGTTCATGGGAGGTGACCACGAATGTACCTGCATCTTCGAGTCGGGATAGAATTTGATAGCCAAAGATTTTCTCAAATGGGTTCATAGTAAGCAGCAATCTCCTTCCATTCCTCTATCAGCTCACGGCGTAGATGTCTGGGTTCAAGCACTTCGCAGCTCGATCCGAAGCTGCGCAGCCAAGGCTTAATCTCCATAATTCCATTCACCGTAATTTCGTATAGGAAGGATTGATCATCTTCCTCAACAATTTCCCCCCACTGCCCTTGCAGCAGTACCCGCTGCTTAATGAAGTCCGGTTCTCCTGGGCGAGGACTGAAGAAGCGGGCACGCACCTTCACGGGCCGTCCGGTATCGATAAGCCAGCTGTACTGAAGCTTCTCCATGAGCGCCGCTGTCTTCATCTGAAATACGTCCTCGGATACATCCTCCACTTCTTCAATGTGGGTCATGCCCTCCATGCGGAACTTGCGGATACCCTCTCTATCGCTGCTAAGCATATACCATCTTCCATATTGATGGTCATATACAATCTTTAAGGGCAGAGCCTTATGCCAAGTTCCTACGCCTTCCCTCTCGAAGCGCGGATTCGTCTGCTGCGCGGCATAGCTCTTCTCTGCCTTGGGCGTGAAGTATTGGAATTGCACTCTGCATCGCTTGTTGATCGCGCCTAATAAGGTAAACAGATGGGCCTCATCCAATATGCGAAAATGATAGTGATATTTATATAAAAAGGTGTCAGTAAGATATTGCCCCTCATGATCAAGCAGCAATTGCTTCTTCAAGCTGTCCCGCAGCAAATAGCCATGGACAGAAGGCACTTGCGTGTTCGCCATTACATCCACGAAATCGTATAAATCAAGCAGCTCCTCATCCGATAGTTGCTGTATGAGCTCATCGTTCAAGCGATAGCGATATGGACGGGATGCATTCGCTTTGCGTATGACGCCAACCGACTCCAAATATTTCAGGTCGCTTCGAATTGTCTTCTCATCGGGCATCGGCAGCTCTTCCGGCGTTCTGCCGCAGCATTCATCCATAAGCTCCATAGCGGACATAGATTGCTCCTGAAGCGCCTCCAAAATAGTCGATATCCGAACCGATTCGGATTCCTTCAATGACTTGGCTCGAAACAAGAACAATAGGGCAGGATCGGATGAATCGTCATTACGTTGATGAACAGCTTCTGCCAGCTCCATTTCTGAGGCATGCTTAGATTGCACCTCTGAGGCAGCGGCAACTTCTTTCAAGCGTCGAGCCGTTTTGTCCAATGTATGTACGGAAATGCCCAGCCGATCTGCAAGCTGCTGTCTATTGAACGCCCCTCTCATCAGCATGAGCGTGCGCAAATACTGAATCTCCTTATCGAAACTCTCCTTAGCCACGTCGAATCTCCTTCCTTCTCCCAAGTAACCCATGCAGTTCTCTTTTATTGTATCAGGTAAACATTTGCGGAAGCACGAAATAATCTCGGTAGGTCGTAATACTTTCGCCATGTTCGCAAAACCGGAAATAAGAGATGATGAATGCACAAAGCAATGCGTATCCGTTCAACGGTTAGGGAATGGCTAAAATGCTGGAAACCCTAAGTACCATGCGTTGAAGGATGGAAATCAATCGAAGCAGTGATACACCGAAAAGAGCAGCTTGCAAAGGGATAGTTTTGATAGGGAAGGAGTCAAACCTATATGGAAAATATACGGCAGCAAATTATAGATGCGTTACGAAATATCGAGACAGAAGAACAGGTACGAATAGTATATGCTTGCGAATCAGGCAGCAGGGCTTGGGGATTTCCATCGAGGGATAGCGATTATGATGTTCGATTCATCTATGTAAGGCCTATGGACAGCTATCTATCCTTATTCGAAAAACGAGACGTGATTGAGCGGCCGATCAGCAATATGTTGGATATCAATGGTTGGGATATGAAGAAAGCATTATCCTTATTCCGCAAGTCGAATCCGCCGTTGCTTGAATGGCTGCAATCTCCAATTGTATATGCGGAAGAATCGGATGTAGTGGAGCAGATACGTGTTCTATCTTCCTATACCTTTTCTCCGAGAGCCTGTATGTATCACTATTTGCACATGGCCACAGGAAACTACAGGGAGTATTTGCAGAGGGAGTCCGTGAAGATCAAAAAGTACTTTTACGTGCTGCGCCCGCTGCTGGCCTGCCAGTGGATTGAGCGTTATCACGAGATGCCACCTATTGAATTCCCAGTGCTGGTAGATCGGCTTGTGCCGGCGAACAGCGAACTTCATGCCGCTATTCAACAATTGCTTGCACGCAAGATCGCGGGAGAAGAGTTGAATATGGAGCCTAGAATCGAAGTCATCAATGCCTTTATCGAACAATCCATCGGATACTATGAACGGATTGCCGCACAACAGCCTGTTGCAGCAGGCGGATATGATGCACGGCTTGATGAATTATTCCGCAGGTCGATTACAACCGCAGATGTAAGGAGAGAAGAAGCATAATGGCAATCGTGCAATTATCGTCAACGCATCCACAGTTTTCATTTCTCATTCGGAAAAATCCGCATAACGGAATGATCTTGCGACAGATTCGCAAGGGGATGGCATACGGCTGGTACAGCGATGCAGCGAAGTATAACGTTTATTTCAAGGATGCGGACAATGAGGTTTCCTATAAGCAGCATAAGGATGAAGTTTTTGAATATTTGAACGTATCCCGCTATAATACGCCGATTTTCCCGCTGCATGCGATTGGCGAATTTTTCTCGGCACCCTTCAAGGCGCAGAGTGAAGAGGATGTTGCGGGTTATAAGCACTCCTTTACCATCAACATGATTCATGTGGATCGCATGCAGTACATTCACTTTTTTCAAAAACATGTAACAGCATATACCTTCGACCTATATCACAGGACGGATAAGAGCTATTCTATCAAGATAACGACACAGCGAAGCCTGCACGAACTGCTTCATGTCGTGAGTGTGCTGTGCTTATTCTTGTCTATGTTCGGCAATGAGAGTCTTGATATTTCGGACAGTATGATCGTGAAATATGTGAAGAGCATGAACATTATCGATGCCCCGTACTATATTCGCAGTCTGTTCGCACGCATCTTCTTGTCCTCGAAGCAGGATTTCCGCAAACATAAAGTGGAACTGGAACGCAACGATCGTTATGCGATCCAGTTCGAGTACGGCGGAACTGCAATGCAGCGGAGAAATTTCATTGCAGGCATGCTGCCCTTCAACAAATCGATTCTCGATGTTGGCTGCGGCGAGGGATTCTATGCAATACCATACGCTTCGAAAGTGGAGAGCAGCAGCTACTACGCTATCGATATTAATGAAGATTTGCTTGCGGTTGTACAACGGAAGGCCGAGTCCAAGGAGCGGGATAACATTGTAACCTATCCGTCGCTTGAGCACTTCATGGAGCATTACAACGGGGAGCAGGTCGATGTGATGTTGACAGAAGTGATTGAGCATATGAGTAAGGAAGAAGCGAAGCATCTGATTCAGTCGATTTGCACGAATATTGATTTTGAACATTTCGTCATTACGACGCCGAATGCAGACTTTAACGTCTACTACGAACTGACGGAGTTCCGGCACCTTGACCACCGCTGGGAAATGGGAAGAGAGGAATTCGAAGCTTGGTTTGCTGAAGCGATGAGCGCTTATGGAGCGGCATACACATACGAGTTCGTAGCGATCGGGGATCGCGTGAATGGAATACCGACAACACAAGGCGTCGTTATCAGGAAGGGAGGGTAAGAATGTGGAGCTTGTCACTAACGTTCATACGATCTATATGATGATTGGGCCGACGGAGTGCGGCAAGACGACGTTTGCCAAGGAAGTGCTGATGCCGCAGTTAAGTGGAGATGCATCAGGGGCCATGCAAATGAATGTGCAATATTTGTCCTCGGACAGCATGCGGCAAGAAATACTCGGTCACGACTATGATAAATATGATCAATGCTGGAGGCCAGCGCCCAAGCTTTCAATCTGCTATATACGAAGCTGGACATGGTCACTTCTTTTCCGGTGAATGCCGAGTTCGTGATTTTGGATACGACCGGACTAGCCGAGGATTTCAGGGCCAAGGTTCGAGAGATTGCTGACCGCAATCACTACCACGTAGAGGTCATCCTCTTCGACTACCGCAAGCGCGAGGACTATTATGCATCAGAGCGTTCGAAGAGACTGATCACGAACCATATGAATCGGTTGAAAAAGGATGTGCTCGGTTCTCTTGCGCGTGAAGGATATGCCAATATCCATCGGGTGCGCAGCAAGGACTTTTACTTACTTGAACAGGGGGCTGCTCATCCGGAATACCGCGTCACTGTTCAAAATCGCGGCGAATATGCAGCTACATTCCTGCCGAATGAACGCAATTATACGATTGTCGGCGATGTGCATGAATGCATTCATGACTTGCAAGGGCTGCTGCGCAGCTGCGGCTACCGAATTGAGGACGGCAAGCTCAGCGCCACGGAGCGGGTGCAGGATATGGACATCATTTTGGTAGGAGACTGGATTGATAAAGGCAAAGCGACCAAAGCAACCATCGACTTTTTATATGACAATCGGGAGCACTTCCGGTTCGTGCTCGGAAACCATGAGAACTTCGTATACAAGTACTTGCAGGGGGAGGTTAGTGGTGTTGAACAGGAGCTGGTACGCACGTATTTTGATTCGATTCAGGTGTTAATGGGGGATCGAGAACTGTCGGATAAATTTAATCACTTGGTGTCCCTATCGCAGCCGTTCTATCAATATCGTTCACCTCATGCGCCATCGTTCTATGTGACCCACGCACCTTGCAGGAACAAGTATATTGGGAAGCTGGATGGGAAGGCCGTTCGTCGTCAGCGTAATTTCCGCATTGATCGGGATGCACCGCTCGAAGAACAGCTGCGCTTTATTCAAGAAGAAGCGGTTAGCAATCAGCCCTATCATATATTCGGCCATGTGGCGGCCAAGACAGCCTTCCGAATCAAGAACAAAATTCACGTAGACACGGGCAGTGTGCATGGCAATCGATTGACCGCTGTAAGTATCTCCTACAAGCCATTCTACAAATCGCATCCTGCCAAGCAAGCGATTATGGAAGATGAGCTGTCGACACTGTTCGAAGTTCAGCGGAAAGTATCTCTGCAGGATCTAAACGATGAGGAAGTACGGAGGCTGCATTACTGTACACGGAATCAGATTAATTTCATATCTGGAACGATGTCGCCTTCGGATAAAGATGTAGATGCGCATGAGCTGGAATCGTTGAAGCGGGGATTGGATTATTTTGCAGAACATCAAGTAGAGAAGGTAGTGTTGCAGCCTAAATATATGGGATCGAGATGTAATATTTATCTGTATCGTGACGTTGAGCAATGTTTCGCAGTGAGCCGGAACGGATATAGAGTCAAGCAAGTGGATCTAACAGACGTATACGAGCAACTGCTTCACAGATTCCGGGCTTTTATGGAAGAGAACCAGATCGCGATGCTTCTGTTGGACGGTGAGCTGCTGCCTTGGAGAGCGAGCTTGAGTTTTTACAGCAGCAAGGTTTTGAAACTGCATGGGGGAAGCTTGCGGAGACGTATCGGAGTACGGAATTTGAAAAAGACCAGTATCATATGTCGAAAGCGGTTCTTAGTGAAAAGTACGGCAGTCCTATCTATCAGAGCTATAAGCATGTTCACGATGCGCTCAAGACGCATGTCACGCTGAGCGAGCATGAGGAAGCATACGAGACTTATCAGAAGCAGCTGGGACTGTACGCGGAGGACGGGGAATTGGAATATAAACCGTTTGGCCTGCTTAAAGTGATTGATGAGTCGGGCGAGGAACGGATTCCAACTGAGAATACATCTGCGATCTTTAGCTTCTTGTCTGACGACGAATACGTAATTGTGGATCTAACACAGCCAGATTGTGTTGAGCAAGCAGAGCGCTATTTCTCTAAGCTGACAACGGAGAAACATATGGAGGGTGTCGTCATGAAACCAGAGTGTACGGTAAACAATGCCGTACCTTATATGAAGGTCAGAAACGCAGATTATTTGTCTCTTGTTTACGGCTATGATTATCAATTTCCGCATAAGTACAATAAGCTGATCAAGCAGAAAAACGTGCGCCAGAAGCTGAAGACATCGCTCAATGAGTATCGTCTGGGACAGCGAATGCTTGCTGTAAAGCTTGATGAGATAACACCTCAGCATGCGGAGTATAAGGAACTGGTTGCAAACCTATTATTTGAAGTAGGCAGAGAGAAAGAGCTTGATCCAAGATTGTAAGTCGCATATTTGATTAGGTGATCGCCGTTCAGTCTCATTGGAGGAACTGGACGGTTTGCCTATTTGCCAGTTTAGTTTGTCACATAAAAATAAATTAAATTAAATGTGTATACTTACAATATTTTCAATTTTATGTTTAGACATAAATGCAATTTGATGATAATTTAACCTCTAGAGCAGCTCGAAAAGTAAAGAATATTCTAGGGGGAACTAAAAAGTGAAAAAATTAGGTCTATCTTTTATGATGCTTATGATTATGTTGGGCATGATTGCAATTAGTCCGGCAAATGCTGCATCAAGCCCGTTTAGAGGTGGATTATTGGACGATGTACCTATTCAAATCGGTACGATTGTTGGACCATCTTCAGGAACAGCCGACTCAAAAATGACGGATAATGATACATCGTCAACAACATATTTTAGAAATGAGAGTGTGGCTTGGTATACTTTCTCAACGCCACAAGAAATTTCAGCTGTTGTCGTCTACAGCACCCAAAAAAATAATACTATGGAATTTTACGATTCCAGCAACCAATTATTACTTACATACAACGCCGTAAACAATAATGGAATTCAGTCTCTACCATCAGTCATTCATAACGTATCCACTGTAGTATTGAAACCGGAAAAAGGCAGCGGTATAAAGGAATGGAATGTATTTACTAAGCCTTCTGCTGCACCTTCACCTACAAATATCACTTGGATTCAGGGCGGTGATAAATTTGTATATTTGGAGTGGGCTTCTACTGGAGCAAAGACATACACTGTTAAACGTTCACCGTCTCCAAGTGGCTCCTTTGAGGTAATTGCTTCTAATGTTACGGATACTTTTTATACAGATAAATCGGTTAACAACGGAACTACATATTATTATGCCGTGTCATCTGTAAACGAAGCGGGGGAAAGCGTAAATTCCGCCGATAAAAGTAGCGCCACGCCGAATGCAACGAAGTATACGGGCGGATTGTTGGACGGTTTACCGATTAGTGTGGGGAATTCACTAGCTAGTCCTACATCAACTGAACGCAGTATGACGGATAATAATGCTTCAACGAGTAAATATTTTAGAACTGAGAGCACAGCATGGTATACGTTTGCATCTCCGGAGGAGATATCATCCGTTCTTGTGGACGGAGGGTTAAATAACGTGGTGGAGTTTTATGATGCCAACAACAAGCTATTGAAGTCTGTTCCATTGGCAAATAACGATGGCATTCAGTCACTTCCATCCGTGATTCAAAATGTTTCCACAGTTGTTCTGAAACCGGGGCCTAATAGTAGTGGGGTCAAACAAGTAAAAGAATGGAATGTCTATTCCGTTCCTTCTGCCGCTCCCTCTCCTACATCCATTACATGGAAAGAAGGCAGGGACAAACTCGTTTTAATAGAGTGGGTTCAATCTGGGGCGAAATCATATAATGTAAAACGATCCAACTCTTCAGGAGGTAAGTATTTCACGATTGCTTCGGGGGTATCTGGTACATCATTTACTGACAGAACAGTAGATAACGGCACAACCTATTATTACGTTGTATCTGCAGTTAATGAAGTAGGGGAAAGTGGGGATTCTAAAGAAATAAGCGTCACGCCGAATGCAACGAAGTATACGGGTGGGTTATTGGACGGAGTCCACATCAATGTTGGCGATGTACTAACTAAACCCAAAAAGACGGTTCGCGAGTATACGGATAATGACCCCTCAACTGGATCGTACATCGCTAATGGAGAGATGGCATGGTACTCCTTTGCTTCACCGGTAGAAGTTTCGGCTGTTATTTTACATGCAAATGCTCTAGGTAATATGGAATTTTATGATGTAAATAATAATTTGTTGTATTCGTATAAACCTTTAGTAAATGATAAAGTGGAAACACTTCCTGAAAAAATTAAAAATGTTACAACAGTAGTATTGAAGTACTCGTCCGGTACGCGAATTATGGAATGGAATGTGTTTGGAGAATCAGCAGAACAACCAAATCCTGCTTCCATTCAATTAACTGCGACGGGTGGTAATAAAAAAGTATCACTACATTGGAATAGCACTAATAGTGCACCTAGTTATAACATCATGCGGAGCACTGTTGCAGGAGGCTCATACAAGACAATTGCAACTGTTACAGGGAGCACTTATGACTACGTCGATTCATTAGTAACCAACGGTACTATATACTATTATGTAGTAACTGCTGTTAGTCCACAAGGTGAGATTGGGCAGTCCAATGAAGCATCTGCTACTCCGAACTCAGTTGAAGTTACACCACCAGGGACTGACGAAGATCAGTATGGGAATCGCGCTCTATTAAATATTGTTTTAAACAATGGGATATCAAAAGAATTCGATCTTTCTATGAAGGAAGTAAACGCATTTATTGCATGGTATGAAGGTCGAGCTTCTGGAAATGGCTCCGTGATGTTTGCATTTGACAAGCATAATAATAATAAAGGGCCATTTAAGAACCGTAAGGAATATGTATTCTTTGACAAAATCATTACCTTCGAAGTGAATGGATATGATGCGGATGGTGGCTCTACTAGTAATAGTGGAGATGAGAACCACTCTAATCCAAAAGAAGAATATTAATCACACTCAAAACAGAGATGACTTCTGAATTTACTCAGAGGTCATCTTTTTTCATTCCATTATCGTTTTTGTTAGAAGTGGGTTGTTTTAATGCACAATACCGTCAAGCACTGATCTAAGCCGCCCATCTACTTGAGCGAGGAAGAGCAGCAGTTCTTCTAGCAAAGCGACGCCATTCTCCGTGACGATCAAATGTCCAGAAGCAATTTCACGGTACTGTGAACCGGAGATCAGGGCAGCAAGTTCTTTCGTCTGCTCAACAGGCACCATGCGGTCATGGGTCAATCCAATAACGAGAGTTGGAGCGGTAATACTGCCTAGGAGCGGACGCAGATTGATGCGGGTATCAAGTTCGATGTGATGGTTCATCTCCGGCGCAAGATTTTGAGCAAGATCATCCGCCATCGCCAGCAACTCATGAATGGTATACCGATGCAAATAATCGGAGCTGTAGCCGGTATGCATTAGGAATTGTGCGAATGCGGTACGATCGGAATTGAGTAGTTTGTGCCATAAATCGAATTGGAAATGTACCGACACGTCTGACTCTACCCATCCTGCAACCAGCGTAAGCGACTGTATGCGCATTGGGTATTTGGCTGCCAGAGCTGCGGCAATCTCTGCTCCTAGCGAGTAGCCAATGACATGAAATTGCTCGAATCCTTCCTGGGAAGCGACGGCAAGATGCTGTTCCACCACATCGTCCAGCTCCAGGCGTGAGTTTGTTCCCAACTGACCGTAGTTGGGTGACATGACGGTGAAGTGGGAGGACAGGGTATGACTTAATTCTTCCCACAATTGATGGGTTGCTCCTGTCCCATGGATGAGCAATAAGCCTGATCCGCTGCCTTCAACGGAATATAACACCTCTACAGAATCCTTCTTCACAATTTTATCCATTTCATCCACCGCCCATATGATATATTGAGACTGTCGACTGATCATTTTGATTGGCGCTTATCTTTTCGATGCTAATCATAATTTATGAACGTAATTAATGTAAGTACGCACTTTTTGGTGAAATACTTACCGTAAGGAGAGTATGAGATGACAAGTCCGTCTATGTATGAAATGAACGGAAAGCAGTACCAGTGTGCAATCGAGTTGGCAGTCTCTATCATTTCGGGGCGCTGGAAGCCGACTATTATTTGCAAACTGTTTGCAGGCAAGCATCGTTATGGGGAACTGAAGAAAGGGATTGTTGGCATTAATCATAAAATGCTTGCGGAACAGCTTAAGGAGTTAGAGTCTGCGGGAATCATCCATCGTCATGCGTATCCTGAAGTTCCGCCTAAGGTAGAGTACGAATTAACTGAGCTTGGGATGAAATTAAAGCCAATCATCGATCAATTGCAGGAGTGGGGGGAGCTATTCCAGCTGTCCAATCCGCGAGAGGGGATCCCAGCAGAGAATAACATGGTAACTGACCTTTAGTGCCATGTGGCGATCGAGAGAGAGAGGCAAAATGTAAGAATGCCAGGATACTTTGGCTCCTTTACAGATATAGTAGGCGGAGCTTCATGAAATTGTGCCATAAAGTCTGTGGAAAATCACGCCGAGGTGATGGTAGAATATGGTCTAGTGATGGATAGAGAACTTTCAATTTCATAGAGAAAGGAATCGTATACATGAAAAACGTTATAAATGCGGGAAAATGGATGCTGGCGGCGGTATTGAGCTTAGGGATAATTGGAGTATCCAATGCATCCGTCGTATCGGCAGAGCAGAAATCAAGCAACGCAATTCAAGAATATGGATCGAACTCGTTAATTAAGAAAGACAAAACCTATTGGGTGTGGGGAAATTATCAGGCTGTGCCGACTCAATTGCATGGAGTTGGCCCAGTAACACGGATCGTTGGCCCTTATGTGGTGACGGATGACAAGAAGGTATGGTATTTGAAAGGTAGCGCGATATCGCCAGAAATTAAGATTCACCCCGTAAGCGGCATAAATGATATGGTTTTCTGGAATGGCGATTTAGCTATTGATGCAGATGGAAAAGTTTATATTGTTGCAGACGAAGACAATGCTCAATTCAAGGAGCTGTCCGGCATCGATCAGGTTGAAAAAATAGCTGCGTACTCCCCTGAACATCCGAACCCGGAACGATGGTTTTTCCTGAAGAAGGACGGTACTGTATGGGAGGGAACGAATAAATTAACTTCGTTTGAGAAGGTTGCTTCCTTACCTCAGGTGAAGTCCGTGGCGAGCGGGCTGGTGCTTAAAAAGGACGGCACGGTGTGGAGCTGGCCGCTTCAATTTCCGGCGGGAAGCACCCCAGCTCCTTCGCAAGTTGATGGTTTGGCTGCGATCCGATCCATCTATTCAAATAGAGAAGCGAATCTGGCAATCGACTCTGCATCTCGCCTCTGGTTTTGGGGTGGTACGTGGACGGGGGTGTCCGACGTAACGACGGTTCATGACAATCCGAAGCCGATTCAGTTGAAGAATATCTCTGATGTGAAAGAAGCGTATGTTGTGGAACGTTCAATCATTGCGCTCACGAATGGCGGAAACGTATATCAAGCGTCTATTGAAACCGAATCGATGTCAAGCGGCGCCAAGTTTGAACTTATTGCTTCGAATATCAGCTCGGTAAAGGCTGGCTGGAGACATATCATCATGCAGAAGGCAGACGGCTCTCTATGGGGCTGGGGCGTTAACAATGATGCGGATTTGGGAAACGGGGACTATGAGTTTATGCATGCGCAGGCCGTGCCGGTACACCGTGCGGTATCGCTTGTGTTGAATGGAGAGACTGTTAAGATGAACAACGGCGTTGTTATTCGCAACGGTCAAGCCTTCGTGCCGATTCGTTCGATATTCGAGAAGCTGGGTGCCACGATCAAGTTTGATATACTAAGCAAGGTTGTCACGGTCAGCCGCTCCAATGCGGGTACTGGCAGCGCGGAATTGACCATTGATGTCAACTATAAGTCGGGGACAATGACGCTGAACGGCAAGGAAGTTCAGTTGGACAACAAGCCTTTTGCGATTAAAGGAACCTCTTATTTGCCGCTTCGCTTCATTAGCGAGAAGCTGGGAGCGAAGGCAGAATGGGTGCAAAAGGAAGATAAAATTTCGATTACGATGAAATAGGGAGTATGAATAGAGTCTTGCTCCGGTTATGACAAATACCGGGCAAGGCTCTTTTTTAATAAAATGAGTGTTCTCAAGCTTCATCTCGATCCCTTGGAGTAGTCTCTGTTATGCAGGTTATATACATCTTCTTGTCGAAGATATTATTTTCCCTCGGTCGATTCCAACCCAATGATATGCTTAACGAACTACTTATCGTAAGAAAAGGCAGGGGAGCAGTGTGGACAATCTAAAGAGCAAAAAAATACTTATTGTGGACGATGAACCTGATATTCGAACCATGATCGATATGCTGCTGCGCAAAGAGGGATATTATCGAATTTATACGGCATCCGACAGCAAATCTGCACTAGCCGCGTGCCGCAGGGACAAGCCTGACATAGCCATCTTGGATGTAATGCTTCCAGATCAGGACGGCTTCGCGCTACTGACGGCCATCCGCCAATTCTCCAGCATGCCGGCGCTGTTCTTGTCTGCGAGGGGCGAGGATGAGGATCGGCTGCTCGGATTAGGTCTAGGAGCCGATGATTATATTGTGAAGCCTTTTTTGCCAAGGGAGCTGATTCTTCGTCTGAACGGCATTTTGAAGCGAGTGTACCAGACGCATCAGGAGGAGAGGTTGCCGACCTTCCACTTGGAAGGATGTACAGTGGATTTAGAGAGCGCTGTAGTGTATCGAGAGACTGATGGGGATAGAGAACGCGAGCAGCCGCTTACGGCCAAGGAGCATGCCATTCTTATGAAGCTATATGAGAATAGAGGACGTATTGTGACGACTGATGCATTGTTCCAGGCCGGTTGGGGCGATGATGGCGCCAGTTATGAAAATACGTTAATGGTGCATATCCGGCGAATTCGGGAGAAGATCGAGGTGGATCCTTCCAAGCCTTGTAGTCTTCTAACGGTTAGAGGGCTCGGATATAAGCTTATGGTGAAGGAGCCATAGGACGATGGATAATATTATCCGACTTATTCGCCGGTTTACGGGCGTTACGTTTGTCATTTTTGCCGGAATTATTACTTTGAATTTGGTTATGCTCGGTTTCTTCGTGTTCAAAGAGATTAACGCCGGACAATCTCCACAGCATGCCGTGGAGTATGTTGCGAATCATTTGCAGCGGAATGGACAGTCACATGTATTAGACATATCCTCCCGCCAGATGCTGGAGGATACCGAGGCATGGGCGATGCTGCTTGATGAAGGCGGCCAAGTCATATGGGATTACAAGCTGCCTGAAGACGTCCCGCGTGCGTATTCCTTAACCGAGGTTGCCAAGTTCACCCGTCATTTTTTGCAGGAGCATCCGGTATACGTATGGGAACATACAGATGGACTGGTCGTACTTGGTTATCCGAAGGATAGCTATGCGAAGTATCATTTCGACTTTCTCGTGCCATGGATACGTTCTTTACCCCAGAAAGCCTTATTCCTGTTGCTAGCAAACATCGTACTCGGCTGCGTGCTGGCTATCATAATTGGTACTCGGCTTGCCCGATCATTGAAGCCGCTCACAGGCGTTGTTAACGCGCTAGGCAAGGAAGAGGCCGTCCGTGCAGAAGAGAAGGGGATATTCGGCAATCTTGCGCGAAGCATCAATGATACCTCTGAGATGCTGCGAGTAAGGCAGGCGGCTCTTCGTACTCGCAATGAGGCGCGGTCGAATTGGATTGCGGGAATTTCCCATGACATTCGCACGCCTCTGTCCATGATTCTTGGGTATGCAAGTGCTTTGGAAGAACATGCTGAGATGCCTGAGGAGCAGAGGCAGCAGGCGGCGATCATTCGCAAGCAGGGCGAGAAGCTGCGGTCTCTCGTCAGTGACTTGAATCTGGTCTCTAAGCTGGAGTATGAGATGCAGCCCTTGAACATGGCGCCTATGCGATTGGCGGCACTAGCCAGACAGGTTGCTGTGGACTTTCTGAATCAAGGGCTGGATGAGCGGTATGCGATTGAATTGCAGATCAAGGAAGAGCATATTCAGGCTGAAGTCGATCGCAAGCTGATGCTTCGTGCCATCACGAATCTGGTGCAGAATTGCATCGACCATAATCCCGATGGCTGCGGCATTTCGCTCCTTGTCAATCAATCAGCTGATGGTTCGGCTTGTCAGTTTACGGTAATGGATAACGGAGTAGGAGTTCAGCGTGAAGCGCTGGAGGATCTGTTGAAGCTGCCATACTCCTCGGAGAGGCAGAACTTGCGACAGAACGGACATGGCTTGGGACTTCCTATGGTGGCTAGAATTGCCGAAGCACATCGCGGACAGCTGCTGCTGGAGAGTGACACGGGGCAGGGCATGTGCGCTACAATTGAGCTGCCAAGCTGTTCGGCTAAGGCAGCTAGTAGCTAATCTAAGCTAACATAAAGACGAACATAGACAGTTAGTAGAATTGTATAATGGTGTTCTAGTATTTATGGAATATACATCATGACGTTCAACGTTCTTGATCAATGAATATGCTAATATGCTACTCAGTTAAGCAATCACGAAAAGGGCCGTTCTCTGATCAGCGTATGATCCAGAGAGCGGCCCTTGGTTGAATAAAACTACTATGGCTTATAGGTTCTCCTTATGTTCTCGGGAAGAGTGTCATAGGGAACTTCATGCCAATAGGTAACACCTCGAAGCCTTGTCGTATACAGCTCCAGATAAGCTCCTTCACGTAATTGCTTGCTGGTGGTAAAGTCCAGTTGTTTTTGACTCCCTTGGCTATCAAAAGCGAGGAGGCTGTATTCATATCTGCCGTTCTTGTTTTTCATCGCTTCGTTACTGTTGATTTGTACATAATATATCGTCTTCCCTTCCGGGTTGTCCGGCGCTAGTCTTTCCGGAGCAAGGAAGAATATACCGAATGCTACGACGGCTGCGAACAACAGCACGGCGATAAGAATTATTTTTTTCATTTCAGATTCCCTTTCTGGAGCGAATTAGGCTTGTATGACATCATTCCTCTGCAGGCTGCGAATGGCGAGACTAGTGAATAGAACAATATAAATGCCACTGATCATATAGAATTGGATAAGCTCCGCACTATTTAGACTTTCCTGACTGATTACACCCATACCAATCGTCAGCATGGAATACGGCAGCAGCATGCCGAACTTCGCGACATACAGCCCCAACCCAAGGAAAACAGCGCATAAGCAGATGCCGATCGGCGCCGCAAAGCTGCGGATTCGCAGCGAGAGCACAAGCTGGATGGCAGCTATCGCGAGAGAGGATATCCATCCTCGAAATATCCATCCTATCGCATCGGGAGGAAAGGCCGAGGAGATACCAAGCAAATACCCCGTACCGAAATATAGAGTGAAAAATATCAACTGAACAAAAAACAGGAGCGCTCCAACAACAATCAGCTTGGCTATGATGACGCTGGCAATGGATACAGGGGCCGTCAGTACAGCATTCCAGTTCCGGTTCATATGCTCTAATCTGCATGCATAGGCACAACAGATAGCGATTAGCACAGGGAGGAAGAACATGCCATAAAAGAGAGCAGCTTGCGTCCACAAGCTGTACCATTCCTGCTGCAGAACCTCTCGATTGAAATAATAATTCGCACAGCCAATTACAAGACTAATAACGGGAAGAACAACAAGAATGATCCAAATTCGAGAATGCCGCAGCTTCAGAACTTCGGCGGAAACGCTTCGTAACATATCGATTAACCTCCTATACTTCCTTGCGAGAAACATGTATATTGCCTGCCGCGTAACATGCGGCAGCGATGAGCAGCACCGCAGCTATCAGAATGGGACTTGGCGGCTGCATCACGTATGTTGCGGTTTTCTCTGTATATAGATAGGAGACAGGAGACAGTCCGGAATAGTAAGACCATATAAATATCCGGCGTACGAATGCAGGAAATAGATCCGCTGTCATGCCAATAAAACCGCCAATCATGCCTAGGCACAGGGCAAAGGATTGATTCTTTACGATAAGGGAAATCCATTGCTGCAAGGCAATGATGGCTATGCTTGTCAGAAGTGCTCCTCCAATATGCAAAATGAGCAGCCGCAGCGGGATCGAATCGAAACCGTTCATCATGCCGAACGCGAAAATAATGCCAGCCTGCAGGACGAGGTAAAGGAAGAGAATCGATGCAGCGCATATGAATTTGGCAGCATAGATGCTGTTCCGATTCATATGCGTTGCCATTAGCAGCTTCCATGTGTTTCCTTTGTGCTCCATGTCGCACAAGCGCGATACGACGATAGCCGAGATAATCGGGAGAAATAAGCCGTTCATGGAAGATGTTGTTGCAATTATCGTTTTCCAGTCCGCGCTGCTGGGATTACGAGCGATCGACATCGTTGTTGATACCAACGCCCATAGCATTTGAGCACCCAGAAATAAGGCTGCCATTGCGAAGATACGCTTGCGGCGAAGCTTGAAATATTCTAGGGACAAAGCTCTAATCATAAGCTCCTCTCCCTTCCGGTAAGCTCCAAGAATATATCCTCCAGTGTTCTTTTGCGTTCTTCGATACGAAGAACATCAATACCGTTCAGCACGAGTTCCTTATTCAGTCTCGCCACTTGTTGATCGCTCATATGCTCGATCTGTAAGCATTCGTCCTGCAGGCTGGCCATATAGCCCTGAGTTTGCATCCATGCTGCGGCTGCGGCATTATTGCCCGTTCGAATTGCGAGTGACGATCTATTTCGCTCCTGCAGCGTCTCCATTTTCGCTTGGAAGAGTAGATTGCCGTCATTAATAATGCCAACGGAGGTGGCGATCTGCTCAATTTCAGAGAGCAGGTGACTGGACAGAAGCACGGTGATTCCGTACTGCTGCGGCATTGATTTGATCAGCTCGCGAATCTCCCCGATGCCTGCAGGGTCTAACCCGTTTGTAGGCTCATCCAATATGAGCAGCTTGGGGTAGGAGATAAGAGCCATAGCTATACCCAGCCGTTGCTTCATGCCGAGTGAGTAATGCTCTACTTTTTTGTTTTTCTGGTTTTCAAGTCGGACAATCTTCAGTGCCTCATCTATATTTTTTCTTGGAACCCCGCGTAATGTCTGCATGACCCTCATATTTTCAAGTCCAGTCAAATGACTGTAATAAGAAGGAGATTCAATCAAGGAACCGATCTGATTAAGGATAGAACGCCGATGTTTGCCGAGCTCCTGACCGAATAGGGTAATGCGGCCATCGGTGGGCTTGGCAAGACCAAGCAGCATCTTCAAGGTTGTGGATTTTCCCGCCCCATTCGGGCCGAGGAAGCCGTATATTTCGCCTTCAGGAACCTCAAGGTCAATTTTGTTCACCCGACATACATGGTTATAAAATTTCGAAAGGCCGCAAGTAGCAACGACGGGTTGGGTATTCATCGAGTATCTTCAACTCCATTTCGTATCATTCAAATTATGATTTCATGCTTCAACTGTAAGTCCCGAACCTTTCATAAGGCTGAAATTTACCTTACGCCAACCTTAAATGATGGTGTATGTAAGAAAGATGAGAAAAAGTTGAGACGAAGGAACCGGGCTTCTGAATTATAGTAAAGGCAACAAGAAAGTACTCTCGAATGTACGAGGTTGAAGATGAGAGGAACAGATGGAACAGATGGAACAGATATGGGAGATGGAGGAGTAGATATGAGTTCAATGTCGATAAAACAAGTGGTCGTTCGTGTCGAGGACATTATCGAGCAGTTAGGGTTAGATGAGGAGGCCGTTCTGCAGGAATTGCGGGAAGAGGTCAAGATACATAAGGAGGGCCTTAAGGCTGAGATGTATTGAATCATCAGCCCAAGGCCCTGCTGTGCTGTTAATGAAGTCCCTTGCTTTTCATCATCTCGGTCATATTTTGAACAGCCTTGTTTAAATAGCGATAATAGGTGGCGCGGCTCATATTGCAGGCAAGCGAAGCAGCGATGTGATTATGAGGATGCAAGTTGTAGGCCGTATTTAGGAGAAGCAGATCCTGCTCTTGAAGGCGGTATGTGTTGTGCTCAAGGATAGATAGCAAGCGTGCTTGCAGAGCGACTCCGTTCGCAATTGTAGGAAAGAAGCGGGTATAGTGATTTAGTTTGCCGGGCTCGTGCAGGCAGGATAGCATTTTCCGAACATCTTGTACGGTGATCGTGCTTCCTTGCTCGCTGGAATTGCTTGTCTGCTCCGTGAAGAAGGACATGATCCATTCCCCGAATCGTTCTTGTCTTAGATCAAGCTCCAAAATATCCGCTCTTGCGTATGAAGTATCACAATTCCTTGTACGTGTGGGACGAAGCTGGAACCCAACCTGCTGCAGGAATGTCTTCAAATTCGGATTGGTGGCAACCAGCACTGCGCGTGAGCCTTGACCAAGTAAGGAGAGCCGATCTCGGGTAAGCAGGCCGACGATCTCTTCTCGAGTGAACATGGGATGCTTGTCTGTAGCTGCTGCTAAGACAGCGTAGTACGTATCCGCCTGATCTGCGCTGTAGGCTAGTTCCTCTTGCGTGAAGCATTCATGAAGTTCGGAAGGTATGTATTGTTCCATCAGTCGGCTTGTATCCCGATGCATAAGCAGCAACATGAACATGCCGATAGGCTTGCCATCCGCTTCGCGCAGAACCACAATACTCTCTGGAAATTGTTCAACGAGTTCATCCATAAATTGATGGTAGATGCTACGCTGCCATGGATCGATGCTGTAGTCGCACCACTGATCCAGCAGTTCATACAGCACAGGCAGATCGGCTTCGGTCACAATTTCGAGCGGCGAGTCAGGCGAGTCTACCGTCCAGTCTGCATACAGGCGATCAGATTGGAGGGTATCCTTGCACAAATAGAGCAGCTTAGCCGCTATTTCGCGCCTATGATGAAGATCTACATGGCGAAATTGCTGATAGAGAAGCTTGGCTGCCTTCGTTCGAAGCTCTTCCAATCGCTCGGGCTCTCTTGCTCGGAAATCCCGATGCAGATGCATACGGGCAATATCATGCAGAGCAATGCCATCAGGAACGGTTCGAATAAAAGACATGCTCTGCAGCAGCCGATATTGCTGAATCGTGACAGGGCGCCCCAGGAACTTCGAGAGCATCTCTTGGTTGGCTTGCTGCAGCACGATCAATGCATCGACGCATGGCTGAACTTCATCGGTTGTGAGTTCACGCAGTAAATGGGCGCTGATCGTCTGGGAGACAATACTCGTATCCTTGTTCGACAGCACTTGTTTCTTTTGAACAGCTTCTACTGCAAGTGCCAGACCGAGCGGGTGGCCATCTGAGCTCCGAGCAATTTCCCCGCTTATCTCCTTCGAGAATGCACCTGTGTGTGAAATATAGTCCATCGTCTCCGCAAACGAAAAATGGGCCAGCGGCAATTCGGTAATGTGTCTCCCCCTGTGCGGATTCGTTTTCCATACAAGTGGGATAGGGGAGCGTGAGGCGAATACGAGGAGGACACCCTGTGACGACATCTTTGGCCAAAATGCATTCATAATCCAGCCTTCCAGCAGTGATATATGCTCGGAATTGTCAATAAAGATAGCGATGCGATGGGAAGCGTGAGCAGAAATAAGTACTTCGAGCGGATCGACAGGCTGACGATTATATCGTTCTAATTGAATGGCGGACGCTAAGTATTCGAAAAATCCTACGGGCGTTGTCAAGCATGAGCGTCCGTCCAGCCAGATGCTCGTCCAATGTCGTTGCTGAACGGCAAGCATCATCTCCGTCATGAGCGAGCTCTTGCCTATGCCGCCCATGCCAGATATGTATAGAATACGGGAAGGGGCTTGGGGATCGTCGAGCCAGTCGATGACGTGACTCATTTCTTTGCTGCGCCCGATGAATGGTTTGGTATGTTCCAACCAATGGAGCTGCACGGTATCGGCTGCGCCTCCTTGTGATTCATTTATATCTCATGTTAACGATTCCCTTCTCATCTGGCAATATTGATAAGACAACAGACTGCTTGTGTAGAGAGCATACTTGAGGAGTATATTATCGATTAGCTTTAACATCATAACTGTGTAGAACCGAGCGGTATCAGGAGTATTTCCTGAGCATCCTCGGTTCTTTTTATTATATTCATGAACAGTGGGTCTATAATGGTTTTAAATATATTTATCTGGATGACGGTGTAGTAACGAGTATTCAAGAATAGTCTCCCTTTTTAATGAATCGAGAGGTGAACGGGAATTATCCTGTTTACCTCTTTTTTGCTTAGCAAACTCATCGTTATATTCGGAGATTAGAAGAAGATGCCACATGAAAGTAACTGCACGCGTTCGAGCATACTGCATGCCGCGGATCGCGTGCTAGGGAAGGAGGAGATTATATTGATAAACAGAAAATGTATTGCTCGTCAATGGTGACCTCGCATCTTTGTCCAGTGTCGGTGAATCCGGTTTTGATGTACAACCGTTGTGCAGGGATATTTTTATGATTCACAGCCAGTACAATTTCGTTGCAATCCGGAAAATGTTCAGGTATAAAGCTCTTCAAAAGCTCTAGCCCTGTTGAAGCATATCCCTGCCCCTGCTTCGCATAATCGATAGAGAAGGACGTAAGCAGCAGCGCATGTGGATTCTCGGAATATTCCTGAACTCTTGCATTCTTATTCAATACAAAAAAACCTACCGGCTGATTGCCAGCTGTTATGACGATAGGGTGCTGACCATCAGAGGTATCCAATCGTTGATTCGGCATTGCAGCAAACTGTTTTTGCTCCGCAGGGAGTTGATAGGATTGGAGTGCCTCCAAATATGCAGGCTTGTAAAATTGCAGTTCTACTGTAAGCTGGTTCATCTTCTCGATTTCACCTCTGTTTTTACAAGAATGGGGATAGAACCCTTTTTGGAATAGTGTAGCAATTAGGATGTGTGTTATCAATAAAAACCTGAATCAAGGAAGCTATTCATCTCCGATGAAATATGAACCTTTTTGATATATGGAGGATACTATTCCCATTCTGTTGAATGTAAGGACAAGAGTTGTTGGTTATAGAGCTCCGTCTCGTTGCGAGTCGTGCTGCATCTAACATTCGATATATCCGATCATTCGAAGGAGATGGAATGAAGATGAAGATGATAGACTTAAGCGTATCGATTAGTCCGCGCATTTGCGAGCCGCTCCCGGCTAAGATTGAATATTCCAGTCACAAGGAAGGCGCTCAGCAGGCAGCCGCCATTCTTGGACTTAAGCCAGATGATTTCCCAGAGAGCCAAGCCTGGGCTACCGAAACGGTGACCTTGAACACGCATGCCGGTACACATGTTGACGCGCCGTGGCACTACTGGCCAACCTCGGAGGGCAAGCCGGCAAGAACGATCGACGAGCTCCCGCTGGAATGGTTCTTCTCTGATGGTGTGCTGTTTGATTTCAGCAAGAAGCCGACCGGCTATGAGATTACGACGGATGATTTGGTTGCTCAGCTGGCACGGATCGGCTACACGCTGAAACCTTATGACATTGTGCTTATTCGTACCGATGCGGACAAGCGCCTCTATGAGGAGCATTATGCCTTTCTGCACGCTGGGGTATCTGCGGAAGCGACTCGTTGGCTGATTGAGCAGGGCATTAAGGTAGTAGGTACAGATGGCTGGGGCTGGGATATTCCATTGAACCTTCAAGCTGAGGCGTATAAGCGTGAACCGAAGGATGGAGTGTTATGGGCGGCTCACTTTGTCGGCCAAGAACAGGAATATTGCCAGATTGAGAAGCTGGCGAATCTGGAACAGCTGCCGAAGCCGTTCGGTTTTAAGGTGTGCTGCTTCCCGGTAAAAGTTGAAAAGGCGAGCGCAGGCTGGGCGCGTCCGGTTGCTATTTTCGAATGAACGGCAACGAGACTAGAATCGGATTACATATAAGAGGTTCAGGAGATCGCAGTTTCATTCCACTACTGGGCTTTTGAATACAGACCTTACCGACCGATATTATGTCGCGTGGGGAATGGGCACGGTGCTGGAGCATTACGATAGATGATAAGGAGAATATTACTTCATGTCGATCATAATTCATACCATTTCATATGAACGTATCAAAGAATTAGCTGTCTTTATCGCTCGATTGAATCAAGAGAAGCAGCATCATGTTGGATTTTGTGGGGATCAGGAAGACGAAATTGCGGGCACGCTTTCCGAGGAGTTCTCTGATCTTGAGTTAGATACATCCTTCGTGGTTGCCTATGAACATGAACGAATCATAGGAGCCCTCGGCTTTGATGTCGACCTGGAACGCGGTGTGGCAGAGGTATGGGGGCCGTTCATCGATGAGGGAGCGAGATGGAACGACCTTGCACATGAGCTGTGGAGAGCGGGAATTAACCAGCTCGGTGACAAGGTAACGACACTGCACAGCTTTTATAATGAGGAGAACAAGCAGGCTCTGCAATTTATGGATGGCATATCGTCGTCAACATATTTGCATGCCCATTTGGTATTGGTATGTACCCGCTCTGCATTTGCCTATGCGCCGGCCCATACCCTACAGGAGATCACACCAGACTATGTTAATGCCTTCATTGCACTGCATGATGCTTCGTTCCCGAACACATATTACAGCGGACAAGAAATTATGAGCCGCCTTCAGGACGATCATCGGATATTTATTGCTGTCGATCACCAGCAGAGCTTGCTTGGCTACGTATATGTGGAAGCAGACTGCGACGCGCAGGAAGGAAATATCGAATTCATCGCTGTATCACCGCATGCGCAAGGACAAGGTCTCGGTACTTCACTGATACAAGAGGCACTGCGCTTCCTGCTCCTAGACAGGAAGATTGACGAAATCTCCTTATGTGTGGAGGAAGAGAATGGGAAGGCAATTTCCCTCTATCAGAAGGCAGGTTTTCAGCAGATGCATCGGCTATTGTTTTATAAAATAACCCGATAAATTTATGGATAATCCACAATAAACCCAATAAACCTTCACTGGATGTTGACCCTTATAAGGTGCGGCATGCGTGGAGGTTTTCTTTGTTGGGAGAATGATGAATGATACCTTACTTTGAAATATACATTGCTTTATAAGGTATAGATCGTATATACTGTCCCTGTACCTAATAAAGAAAGGTATACAGCGAGGAGTGACTTTGTTGAACGTCGATAAGGAAATATTGCGTGGTTACATTGATACGATCATCCTGAGTCTGCTGTATCATCAGGATTTGTACGGATATGATTTAAGTAAGGAAGTGAAGAAGCAGAGCCAGGGTTCCTTCGAGCTGAAGGAAGGCACGCTGTATCTCTCCTTTAAGCGTCTTGAGAACAATGGATACGTGACAAGCTATTGGCAAGAGGGAAGTGCGGCAGCTCGGAGAAAGTACTATCACCTCACGGAATCAGGCAGCGCCTATTTGAGTCATAAGAAGGAAGAATGGCTGTTCATGAGGAAATTAATGGATCAATTTTTAGAAGGAGTGGAATGACCATGACGTTAAATAAAGATACGGAACATAGAATGAAGCAGTTCATTAAGCAAAATACACAATTAAATATGGCAGGCAGCGATGAACTAACATACTTTGAGAAATTGGTTCAAAAAGCAAACGCAACGTTAGGAGAAGCGAAGAAGCAGGCAGCCAGATTCAAATGGACTTCGCAGAAAAATCGGGAAGCGCAAGAAGATCTGATGAGCTATATGTCCGATTACATTCAAGATCTCGTAACGGAAGAGGGAATATCGGAAGAGGATGCATTCGAGCGCGCGAAGGCCGCGTTCTCTGTGGAGAATCCAGATAATCCGCTGCTGCACAGCGAAGCGAAATGGCTGCATTATGGGGAGCCTGCTGTTGCGGAGGCGATAGGTCTCTACTACGGCGCGTTCATGTTCATTGGCTTGGCACTTGGTGCGCTTGTTGGCGTCATCCTGCAAATGGTCGTTCTGAAAGAGGGCATTGGCGTACTGTTCTTTATTGTCACAGGTATTGGCCTGATGCTTGGCTTGGCACTCGGAATGATGAAGAATGCACAGATCAGCTTAGGGCGGGATCGAATAGAATAAGCTCGCAGTTCATGTAGAGCCAGAGAGAACCGGAATGAACGACTTTCATTCCGGTTTTTTTATGGAGTACGCCAAGCTCATCTTAAGCGGAACAGACTAAACACGGATGGATCCCTTATTAGGTTTGACTAAGAGGGGATCGCTTACTGTCTAATATGGATTGCATTAATTACATGTTTATGGACATTTAACCTCATTCCAATGGCTGATAAACTCACATCATAATCATTCAATTCGATAGAGGTGAAGCCATGAATGGAGTACGTTACAAAATAAGAGAAGTATTGGATCAGAGCAAAATTGATTCATTTCTACGCCAAGCTCGCATTGGTCATCTTGGCATGGTCGATGGTCGTCTGCCGTATGTAGTTCCTCTCAATTTCGTTTGGACAGATGGCAAGCTTTATTTCCATGGAGCCACTGGCGGGAGAAGAAATCAGGTTATAAGTGAGAACCCGGAGGTCTGCTTTACGGTTTGTGAAGAGTATGGAACGATTACAGATCTGGTGCCAGCCAAAACGGACACAGCATATATGAGCGTAATGATTTTTGGAAAGGCAGAGCCTATCGCCGATCTGGATGAAGCTACACACATGCTGCAGGAAATGATTGATAAGTATGTGCCAGATTACTATAATCGTCCGTTACCCAAGCAGCACGTGGACAAATACCGGTCAGCTGTATTCGGAGGTCCAGTTCAGGTATACCGAATAGATCCACATCATATCACCGCCAAAGAAAATCCGATTGAAGAGGGGAAAATGTTTGAGCCTGGAAAAACGGTGTAAAGAGGGGAGAAGACATGGGGCATCTAGTTGAAGAGAATCTCAATACCGTGAGGCAGCAGATGGAATTGGCTTGCCAAGCATCCGGGCGCAAGACAGAGGATGTGAAATTGTTGTTGGCAACCAAAACGGTACCGCTTGAAAAATTGCAAATAGCCATACAGGCGGGGGAGACTCTATTTGGGGAAAACAAAGCGCAGGAACTTCGGGACAAATTTCCGCTTATGCAGCAATCTAATCAGGTAGAATGGCATTTTATCGGACATTTGCAAACGAATAAAGTGAAGGACGTTGTCAAATATGTTACGCTCATTCATTCTGTAGACCGTTTGAAATTGGGGCAGGCCCTGGACCATCAACTCGCCAAAGAGAACAAGACTATGGATATTCTGGTGCAAATCAACACTTCCTACGAAGAAAGTAAATTTGGTGCTTCTCCGGAAACGGCACTGGAGTTGGTGGAACAATTGTCCCAGTTCGACACGTTGAACGTGAAGGGCTTAATGACGATTGGAAAACTAAATGCGACAAACGACGAGACCCGGCACTGCTTCCGATTATTAAAATCGATTCAAACCCAAGTTAGGGAGAAAAAGTTCCCGCGTGTAGAAATGGATATCCTCTCGATGGGCATGTCTGGTGATTTCAAGGTGGCTATCGAAGAGGGGGCTACTATCATCCGCGTAGGGACAAGCGTATTCGGGCAACGTTACTTGCCGGACAGCTATTACTGGAACGAAAATGCGCGCCAGGACGATTAGGAGAGAGACAGGAGAGCGATTACGAACACAACATTTTCTACATGGTTGTTGTGAGCAAGCGAAGGTCGTGACGGGGATGCTTGGCTTATAAAAGCATCCCCGAAAGACGATAAATTCCTTCTTCAATAGCTGCTTCATCTACTTTAGCAAAACCGAGTACCCAACCTTTTCGATCACTTTCCAAGCAATACGTGCTCAGCGGATACACGCGGATTCCATTTTCGAACGCTAACTTTGTCACGGCTTCCTCGTCAATCGATTTATCAGCCTCAAGAAGCATATGCAATCCCGTTTCTACGCCGCTTAGTGTGAAGTGGTCGCTCAGACCTGTTGCGATAATTGCCTTCGTCATGGCTTCATGTCTACGACGATATACATTCCGAACTCGTCTCATATGACGCATAAAATGACCATGCTCGATAAAATGAGTAAGTGTTAATTGCTCCATAATCGGCAGATGCCGATAGGTTAATTCATGGACTTGGGCAATTTGACGAATGGCCTCTTTGGGTCCGACAATTGCCGATAACCGAATGCCAGGAGCGACCATTTTGGAATAACTCATCATATATAGCGTGTTCTGAGGTCGCTGACTGAACAGCGTTGGGAGCGGGTCACCGCGATATCGAAATTCACTATCGTAATCATCCTCAACAATCCAGAACCTCTGCTCAGCAGCCATATGTAACAATTGCTGCCTGCGCGGCTCCGACATAATTGCTCCAACCGCACACTGATGCGATGGCGTAACATATACAAGTTTGGACCCAGGATGAATGCGGTCAACGCATAGTCCGTGTTCGTCAACCGGAACGGATTCAACTTGCATGCGCCGATACTTCATCACCATCCAGGCAGCAGGGAAGCCGGGATCCTCAACCGAAACCGTTTCTCCTTGCTGTAACAGAGCTTGGGCAATCAAATCAATGCTATGCTGTGCGCCTGAGGTCAAGATGATTTGATCGACATCCACATGAACTCCCCGTTCAAGCGACAAATAACGTTGAATCTGCTCTCGCAGCGGTAGAAATCCATATGCATTTCCGTAAGCCCAATTGTCCAGGTCTGTTTCTGTGGAGGCGTGCAAAAAGGAGTGTCTCCAATTTTTTCGGAAATGCTCGTCTAGGTATGGCTCATGAGGAGTGAAATCGATCTCTACTTGACGATGATCTTTGTTTCCAAACCAATCGTGTAAATGGCCGATTCCCGTGTTTAATGATGGCAATTCAGGAGGGATCGGCCCTTGTGTGGCAGCATCTTCAGAAGGACGAGTTGCATATGTCCAATCGCTAACTCTTGTTCCGCCGCGACGAGAGGTTACGGTATACCCGCGGCTGAATAATTCCTCGTAAACAATCTGGATGGTTGAGCGTGAAACACCAATCAATGGAGCGAGTTCACGGGTTGGGAGCAGTAATTCCCCTGGAGGCCATTTTCCGGATGTAATATTTTGTATCGCTTGATCCAGAAGCTGCTGCCAGATGGGACGTTTATCATTTCGATTGACTTGTAACATTCAGACAACTCCCGCGTTTTTGGCATGATTATGGATTGCTATAATTACTCAACTATGGATATTAATCAACACTCCATTGATTGGTATACTAGCACGACAATTGTTGATTGTGCAACACAACTGAATTCTCTTCTTATGGCGGAAATATCAGATTTCAAAAGTGAAATAGACAGGCAGAGAGGAAGATGATCATGAATTATTTGGAGCAGCAAGATAAAGCGGTGGCTAATGCAATTCGGCAAGAGCTTACACGGCAGCGGGATAAAATAGAACTGATTGCATCGGAGAATTTTGTAAGCCGAGCTGTCATGGAAGCGACGGGCACAGTACTGACCAACAAATATGCTGAAGGGTATCCGGGAAGAAGATATTATGGCGGATGTGAGCATGTCGATAGGATCGAGGAACTTGCCATTCACCGAGTCAAAGAGCTTTTCGGTGCCGAGCATGCCAATGTGCAGCCTCACTCCGGTGCACAGGCGAATATGGCGGTATATTTTGCATCAGTAAAGCCTGGAGACACGATATTGGGTATGGGTTTATCCCATGGCGGCCATCTTACACACGGGAGTCCGGTGAATTTTTCTGGAAGATTCTATAATTTTGTTTCTTATGGTGTCGATGAACAAACAGGGCGCATTGACTTTGACCAGGTGCGAAAACTCGCCCATAAGCACCTTCCACGCATCATCGTGGCTGGTGCCAGCGCCTATCCACGAACGATCGAATTTGAGTTGTTCGCCAAAATCGCGGCCGAAGTTGGGGCTCTTTTCTTTGTAGATATGGCACATATTGCAGGAATCGTTGCAGCAGGATTGCACCCAAACCCGCTGCCACACGCACACTTTGTTACGACGACCACGCATAAAACGTTAAGAGGGCCAAGAGGCGGTGTCATCATGTGCCGTAAACCATGGGCGCAAGCCATTGATAAAGCGATATTCCCTGGATCGCAAGGTGGCCCGCTTATGCATGTTATCGCGGCAAAAGCGGTTGCGTTAGGCGAGGCATTGCAACCGGACTTCAAAACGTATATAGCAAAAACGCTTGAAAATGCTGACGTATTGGCGGAAGCACTAATGAATGAAGGGTTAACCGTTGTATCTGGGGGGACAGACAATCATATTGTTTTGGTTGATTTGCGCACAATTGGACTTACGGGCAAAGAAGCAGAATCCATACTCGATGAGGTGGGGATTACGGCGAATAAAAACGCAATTCCTCATGATACGGCTGGCCCGTTAGTAACGAGTGGCATTCGCTTCGGAACTCCTGCAATGACTTCAAGAGGATTAGGACCCCAGGAGATGAAAGAAATTGCCTGGCTTATTGGACTGGCCTTTAAAAATCCCAAGAGTCCGAAGGTTAAAGAACAAATAATAGAAAGTGTACGTGAAATGACGTCTCAGTTTCCTTTATATGAAGGGTGTCCGGTCTGAATGAGGAGGGGCTGGGAAGCCAGCCCTTTGCTCTACTCCATTACAGCGACGATTCGTTTTTATGTTTATGGCGGAATGTCTTATTCTTCGCTCGATTTCCGCATGCCTTCATCGAACACCATCTCCCCGTTCCGGGTCTGGATCGATCCACAAATACCCACTGGCAATCCTCCGCTGTACATACACGTATGCGATGCCACATCTTCGTTCGTCTCAGTTCGTACACAATAATGAGTAGTTGAGCTAATCCTTTAGCTGCATTTACTTGCAGAGGCACAAGCCGCTCTCCATTCTCCTGGAACACGAGCCCGAACTGGAAATTCTTCGTAAGCTGCTCCAGCTTAACCTGTTCTACATTTCCATCGTGCTCGTTGTTCACTATTGTTTTGCGAAGTTCATTGCGAAGCTCGCGCGCCAATTGCAATTCTTCCTCTGAAGCAGCATTATCTGATTCTGTGATAAGCTGGTGCTGCACGAGCCACTCGACTAAACGGCTAGGCTCTGTTAAATGCTCGATCCCGGGATCTCCCTCGTACCGCGTTCGTCTATCCTGTGTATTGAAGAAATCAGCAATCATTTCAAGCTGATCATATCCACTCGTCATCTGCTCAACCGCTCCTATTGACACATCGCATGCTAACCATTAAGATTTATTTACCAGCTAGCTAACTATTTAAACTGTTTTAATGGTTTCGTCCGTGCTTTAGTTCTTATTACGTGCTTTATGACTTCAATTACAGTGTATCACTAGGTCGTTCTAAATTATAGATTTGATGAACTCGCGGTCCAGCCTTCCCAAGTCTTTTCTATCTATTCTCGTATTTATTCTGCTAAGGAGCGAAGATAACGATGAACATGAATCCTTTCACTGTGAGTATTTCAGACGAAGAGATTGAACAATTGAAGCAAAGACTGCGAATGGCGAGATGGCCGGATGAAATCCCAGGAGCAGAATGGGATTACGGGATTCCAATATCGTATATGAAGGATATTGTTCATTATTGGCTGCATGATTTCGATTGGCGCATGGTGGAACAGCGTATCAATTCCTTCTCTAATTACAAAGCGACAATTGACGGGAATGACATTCACTTTGTTTACGAAAAAGGGAAGGGAAGTCGCTCATTACCAATTCTAATTCCCCATGGCTGGCCAAGTACATTTTATGAGATGCTGGATCTGATTCCGTTTTTGACACAGCCGGATAACGATGGAGGCAATGATTCCATCTCCTTCGATGTCATTATTCCTTCGATCCCGGGGCATGGGTTCTCGAGTATACCTTTGGAGTCGGGTTATGAGGATAGACAGGTCGCGAATGTGCTGGTCAAGTTGATGGAGGGGCTGGGCTATGAGCAGTTCGGGGCACATGGCTATGATTTGGGGGCGAGCGTGCTTGGCTTGCTATGCTTGGATCATCCGGAGAAGGTCATTGGGTATCATACGACATCACCGGGGAATCCGAGTCCTTTTATAGGGAAGGGCATGGAGATGTCCGAGGCGGAGCGTGCTTTTCTAACTTGTGGAGATCAGTGGTATCGCGAAGAGGGCGGATATGCGCATCTATTGGGGACGAAGCCACAGACTGCAGCGTATGGACTGCATGATTCTCCTGTAGGTCTGGCAGCCTTTATTTTGGAAAAATGGTATTACTGGACGGTAACCGAAAAGGGTGAGCGGTTAGAGCAGTTCAACAAGGACGATTTGCTGGCAAATGTCTCAATCTACTGGTTTACCCAGACGATTAACGCGGCGAACCGCTATTATTATGAAGGCAGGCATATCAAGTGGCCGGGCGAAGGAGAGACATGCCCTGTACCGCATGGCGTATCGCTAACGAAGACGCAGCCTCATGAGCGTCCGCCGAGAGAATATGTGGAGCGCTTGTTCCCGAACATTCTGCAATGGCAAGAACTGAATGCAGGGGGGCATTTTGTTGCGCTGGAGCAGCCGGGGCTTGTTGCAGAATCGATGCGTTCATTTTTTAAACCCTTCAATATTAGATCATAGTAATAGACCCAGTGAAGGGGGAAGTAACTCCTCTGATATCATTGGGTTTGTAACCCCATACTACAATAAGGAGGAAGGTGCACGTATTGAAAAAAATGCTGATCCTGCTTGTAGCAACAATATGTGTGTTTTTCGTTACTTTTCTGATATGGCAGAGTTATTCAGAATCAAATGATTTCTCATCAATGGAGGGGGAGATCATGATCATGCAGCAAATGAATCCGACTGAAACACCTATGTACAAGTTTAATCTGCAGACAGATGCTCTTTTACCATTTCATAATAATTTTTTCGAACCGCATTATAGTGTTAATAATGGGAATAAGCTTCTTGCTGTCAATTCAAAACGGGGATGAGCAAGATATTTATGAAATTGAAGATGATAATGCTAGTTACTCGAAAAGAGAGAAAATAATAGCTGGAAAGAACATTCAATTTCCAAAGTCAATTCCTGACCGTCATGCCATTAGCTTTATAGAAGAAGGCGAGTTGAAGGTATATGATAGAGACACGGGGGCATTAACTTCTATAGCCTCGCTTGATAGTGGATATCTATACTATGATTGGCTTGATTCCAATCGGGTTCTTTTTACCGCACAAGATGAACAAAAGTCTCCACACATTATGTCGTTCAATCTTACCAATCATCAACTAGATGAGTATAAATCGAATGCTTCTAATCCCTCACTTTCCTACAACAAAAAATATATTGCATACCAGCAGAGTACCGAGACGAACGTTGTCCATATTGATTCCATAACAGATAATGATCGTTCTACGATACGGGTTGATACACAAGGTGTGCTGCCATATAAACCATCTTCTGATGGAAAGTATCTATTAACCAATATGTATACGAATAGCATTTCTAATGTAGTTATTATTCATATCCCAACTGCTAAAATAAAAACTCTTTTACGTTCAACCTGGGCAGAGTATCTGGATTGGAAGTTGTAGGACTCGATGGTGGCTGTACTCAGGGGAATAGCATATTGTACGTCCGCGAAACCTCTTTTCGGTATCTATTTTCAATTAGGCCGGGAAGAGTTTTTTTTGTATTTGTATCATACATAATATAAATGTTGCTGAGAAATATTGTTTGAAGTTCAAATTTTATACTATAATTTGGATTAGGACTTGTGTCGCAATCGCAATGGTTCTGTAGGAGGGATCGTAGAAGCTTCTCAATTACATGGGGAAATAAAAAAATCGAAAGGATGATTTTTGTAGTGTTGAGCAGCGGTAAATTTGTAAATAGATTCATGCTGATAATTTACATGCTAACCCTTCTTGTGTTAGGCCAATTTTTTATACCCAAGTTCAACCCAATTTCAATCAGTTCTGAGAATAAAAAATTGCGGGATGGAAACAGCATAGCCATTGTGATCAATAGTTTGGGTTTTCCGTTTCCGGAGGGCTTGGATGAAAATCATAATCCTTATTTGGATTATATTAAAAGAAATGTCGGATTAAATGTCCGTGTCGAAATGCCGCCCGTACCCAGTTATGAAAAAACGATCGACACCATCATTTCGACGGAACAGGATCTCCCTGATATGATCACCGTCAATTCCCCGATCCAATTTGCCAAATTCGTAACGCAAAACAAGCTTCAACCTCTCGATCATTGGATAGACACATACGGAGCAGATTTAAAGCGTGTCATACCGGAGGAATTATGGAACCGAGTTCGGTATAACGGCTCGATTTATGCAATTCCGAGTGGCCAGTTGGTGAAGGGGAAAGAAATCATCTACATCCGGAGAGACTGGCTGGATAAACTGAACCTACCGATACCAGTAACGCTTGAAGATTATAAGGCAGCAATAAAAGCATTTTCGGAAGGCGATCCCGACGGAAACGGAAAGAGAGATACATACGGCTTTACGATGATGAAGGATCTGTATCATTCTTCACCACTTTTTGGGGCGTTCGGAGTTCAATTGAATCAATGGACGGAACGTGAAGGGAAGCTTGTCTATGCCAACGTTTTGCCAGAAATGAAGGAAGCGCTATCATTCTTTGCCGAGCTATATCGACAGGGATGGATTGATCCGGATTTCCCTATTTACCGCAGTAATGTTATGAACGAAAAAATAATAGAAGGAAAGATCGGAATGTTTTCTGGAGCTTGGTATGATACGCGCGGGGTAATTGCTCAAAGCCTGAAGAAAGATCCGAAAGCGAATTGGATAGCCATTGACTATCCGATTGGCAAGAAAGGGAAGCAGGGAGTAGGTGCATTGAATCCAGTTTTCGGGCATCAAGTGGTTCCAAAAGGGAGCAGTCATGCTCGCGAAGTCATTCAATTTTTAAATTTCATTGCAGGTGGAGGCAGAACCTCATTAGTTCTAGGATTTCAAAATCAAGTGTGGGATTGGAAAGATGGAAAAATTGTCAGTGAATTTAATGAACATGATAAGCACCTGTACAGAGGCATATATTCTGCATTGGTGAATGTGGACGAACGGTGGTTGTTGCGTGCACGCATGGATTCCTACGACAAAAAATTTCGTCTCAACGAGAACATTGAAAAATTGGAAAAGCATATCGTACAAGATGCATATGGCGGCCCGCCCCCACCTACCTTGGTAAGAAAATGGAATGAACTTTATTCATTGCAGGAAGTTTTCGTAAAAATCATTCTCGGCCTAGAATCCACGAACTCATTCGACGACTACGTGAAACGATGGTATGAGAGTGGAGGCGCACAAGTTACGAAGGAAGTAAATGATTGGCATGAATCGCATAAAAAATAAGGATGTAGCCATGAAACTATTCCAACATGCATATCATAAGTTTCTGCAAACCTCGCAATTACGGCTCAGCATCTATTTCTTCATCGTGCTTCTGCCGCTAGTGATCATTAGTTTATACGTAAATAACAGAGCAAACCAAATTATTATGCAAAAGACGACAGAACAGACTCAAGATAAGGTGGAGTCTGTCATGAATAACCTTGAATTATCGTTGCATCATTTTGAGACATTAACCAATCTAATTGCGGCGAACCACAACATTAATGAGAAGCTGAAGGTGCAAGGAACGGGGATGTCGCCACGCACAATTGTCCAGTACTCTGAGCTGCTGCAAGAGCTGTGGAATATTTCGGCGGTGAGCCTGGTGGCTTCCCAGATCACGATTTATCAGATGGAGACCCATACGATGATATCTACGAAATATGGAGGAAAGAGAATCGAATCTTCAGCCGAGCGAGAAAGTTTCGCCTCTTTAAGTCGGCTTGCGGATCAGGCGGGTACATTCCTTATGCCCCAACCTCAAGAGGGGGAAGGCTCTGTAATCGCAGATATAGTGGAGGCCAATTCCATATCCCTTGTCAGAAGGCTGACTGCCTTTCCTGATCAGAACAAAGCAAGTTTACTATTTATGACTTTACATAAAAATACGCTCCGAACCCTCATAAGCCCGCTGTTGAATTCCGAACTAACCAGCTTGCAGATCAAGAATAGAGAAGGAGAAACGATTCTGTCCCTTCCTACTACCGATTCAGGAGGAAACCGAGATAGGGATATGCTCCAAGTGAGCGCGGAGTCGTCTAGTTACCCAATCCGGTTGGAAGTTTTTCGGCCGATCGAAGAAATTTATCAAGAAACGAAAACGATGAGGCAATTTACCTATTTAATCATAGCGTGCAGTTTTGTGCTTTCCATGCTTATATCTTGGGGTGTTTACAACCGCATCGCTTCTCCTCTAGGTAGATTAAAGCACGCGATGAAGGGATTGATCGGAGGAGATTATGACATCCGACTGCTTACAAGACGGAAGGATGAATTTGGCTATTTGATGGACTCGTATAATCAAATGGCCGAGCATCAAAAGCATCTGATTCAGGATCATTATGAGCAGCAGCTTCGCATTGCCCGCACGGAGCTCACGTTTTTGCAATCTCAAATTAATCCCCATTTCTTATATAATACGCTGAACTCTATATACTGGACGGCTCAAAACTACGAGGCAGAGGAAATAAGCGAGATGGTGCTGAACCTGTCACACTTTTTCCGATTAAGCCTTCATAAAGGGCAAGATACATTCACGGTAGAGGAAACGATTACCCATCTAAACTACTACTTACGCATCCAGCAAATTCGCTTTTTACATTGCTTTCATGTCGTGTATGAGATACACCAAGAAACGAAAACGATCCCTATATTAAAGCTGCTATTGCAGCCCTTGGTTGAAAATGCAGTTATTCATGGACTGGAGCAGATGAAGGGCGATGGGGTGTTGATCATTTCGAGCTTCTTGAAGCAGGGGAAATTGATGATAACGGTGCAAGATAACGGAAGCGGAATAAGTGAGCAGCGCCTGCAATCCATTCATCAAGTTATTCAGGAAATCAACGGATTGACGGCGCCCTTTTCTTTTTTGGAATCTCCGAAAAAGGAGCTTTACGGCTTGCGCAACTTATGTTCCAGAATGAGGATGTTCTACGGCCCTGAAGCGTGCATCCGATTCGAAAGCCAGTTAGGAGTAGGTACAACAGTAACTCTTGAGCTGCCTTTATCAAGTACGACAGATGAATAATGAAATAGGGAGAGGATCGCTTGAATCTTCTTATTGTAGAAGATGAAATTAGATTTTTGCAAAATCTGCTTCACATGCCCTGGGAAGAACACGATATCGAAGTAGTAGGGTCGGCGAATAACGGCGCTGAAGCTCTCGCTCAGATACAAATGAAGCAGCCCGATATTATTTTAATGGATATTCAAATGCCCGAAATGGACGGTCTTTCCTTGGCGAGTCAAGTGGCTCGGGCTTATTCGAACACGAAAATCATCATTTTAAGCGGTCATGACAATTTTTCCTATGCGCAGACGGCGGTGGAGCTTGGCGTATACAAGTATTTGCTCAAGCCTGCTGCTGAAATGGACATTCTCCAGGCTGTGACGGATGCAGCCCGATGCATTCAGGCAGAGTTGATGGAGCGAACGCGTCAGCTAATGATGCAGGAGCAATGGACGCAGTACCTCCCCGTGCTGCATCAGCATACGATTCGCAATCTAGCATATGGACGGTATCAGATAGAAGAGCTGGAAGCTTCCTGTGTTTCATTAGGGCTTCATATAGACATGGAATCTCGTTATGCGGTAATCGTTCTGGACGTGGACGAATATGTCTGTTCCAGCAATGAAGATGGCATGACCCTGGATAATCTCGTGCATGTTATTCGAGATATACTTCCGACTCCTGATTTTTATGTATGCACGGAAGAGGATAAAACCATTATTGTGATAGGGAATACGGGAGCGCTGGAACATACTCCGCAGCAGATGCTCGGGATTCACGTGGCGATGGAGAAGCTCATTCGCAACATCAAGCAATGTCTTGGCATTGACGTAAGCGCGGGAATTAGTGGAGGAACCGGAAAGATAGACGAACTGCTGCCATTATATATTCAAGCCAAAAAGGCGCTGCAAAATCGGGTCGTTTATGGAACGGGGATCGCAATTCCATATGATGAGCCGCTTCAAGCCGAAGTCACGAACCGTCCAAATTATGAACACGAGGACAAGCAACTAGAGATGGCTTTGGAGTCGTTAGATCAAGAACTTGCCATGCGAATGATTTCGGACATGTGCGAGGCGGCGAAGAACAACTCTGCTTCGTATGAAATTATGATGGAGCAGTTAATGTACATCGTTGGCGTGTTGACGCTCTTTATCCGCAAACGCGGATGGTCTGTACAGGATGTGACAGGAGCGGATTTCGATTTTCTCTCGAATGTACAATCACTTACGACGCCCGAGCATATGTACGATGTATTGCATCGTGCTGTAAGAAGCATAATCTCTTATGCAGAGAGCCATGACAGGAAGGTTACCCATACCACTGTTCAAGCGATTATCGAGCTGCTTGAGGCGGAACAGGATCAGGAATTTACCTTGCATACGATCGCTGATCGTTTTTATGTGAACGCCTCCTATTTAAGTCGCTTATTCAAGCAAGAAATAGGAATGTCATTTACCTCATATGTTCTGGAACGCAAGATGGAACGGGCGAGGACGGCGTTGATGAATGGGGCGAGAGTGTATGATGCTGCCGCCATGATCGGATATCGGGACGTCAGCTATTTTACTAAAATATTCCGTAAATACTGGGGCGTAACGCCAAGCAGTGTAAAGAAATAAACGAATTCTATACAAAATGAGTATATATAAGCCGATTCCTTTAGTGAAGTAATCGGCCTTTTTTTATTTTTGCGGCAGAAGATAGCTGGGACTTCCAACATACTGTTAAGGGCTGATGATGCTGGGTATGTTTTAGAGTGATTCATTTCGATATTGAATGGTGAAAAAGGTATGCAAGAAGGAATGAATTGCTTACAATAGTAAGGTTGGGAAAGGAGTGTATGATGAGTTTTTTTAGCTTGATATTATTTGTCCTGTTTGTTTTTTTATTTATAAGGGAAAAAAGGCGTATTAGTCTTTCATTCCTATTCATAGCAGCTTTAGCGAATTTAGCGCTGAGTCTAGTGGCGTTCTCCAACCAGATCCCATGGGTGAACTTAATTGTGGCCGCGGCTATCCTTGCCTCTGTTCCTTTGAGCGTACTGTTTGTGAGCATATATTTGCTGCTTAACGGCAGAATCATGCTGAAGAAGGAAAGCAAGAAGCTCGCGAATATGCTGTCATTATTATTGAGTCTCCTGATCTTTGCGATGATCGGCATGTTTTTCTACATTTTCTTTATTTCGTATAATGATAAATTTGCTGTTTTTTATCTCGGGACGCTGCTCATCTTCATGTACTTTTCCTTTGTATTCGTCAGCTTTCTGGCGTATGCGATCTTCTATCATTACTGGAAAATATGGTACAAGCCCGATTTCATCATCGCGCTTGGCTCTGGTCTAATCGGAGGGGAACGAGTCCCGCCGCTTCTAGCGTCACGTTTGGATAAAAGCATTGAACAATATATGAAGTATCATCAAGTGCCTAAAATTATCGTGTCGGGCGGCCAAGGGCCGGACGAATTGCTTAGTGAAGCAGAGGCAATGAAGAAATATATCGTGGCGAAGGGAGTTCCAGAGCAGGACGTGCTTATGGAGGACAAATCTCGCAACACGATGCAAAATATGCTGTTCTCGAAGGCCATTATGGACGAGATGAAACCCGATCATAAAAGCATCTTCGTCACGAACAACTATCATGTATTTCGGGCAAGCATTTATGCGCGGCTCGCGGGATTGAAGAAGTGTGAGGGTGTTGGCGCGAAGACAGCAAGATACTACATGCCAAGTGCGTTCATACGTGAGTATATCGGGATCATCATGATGTACAAATGGTGGCACCTCGCAGTAGTAGCAATGATCGTTTTATTTACCGCCATGATACTAAGATCGGTAATATGATATAAAAAGATCGAGCCAGGATCCCCACATTTTCCCTTTAGCTCGATCTTTTTGTTTATTTCTGGATTGGAAGCGCCCTAAGCCTTCGTGCTTTTGTTTACGGATTATTGCGGCTTCACCATAATTTTCACTTGGTTTTTCTCTTTCAAGAGCGCCTCGAAGCCATGATCAACGACTTCATCCAATTGGATGCGCTTCGTTACCAGCTTCTCTGCTGGGAAGTAGCCTTGCTCCATCAATTTGATAACCGCAGGAAATACGTTGCGGTAACCGATGATGCCTTTCATTGTGCGTTCCTTCGTTACAATTGCATTCGGTTTAATAGTAGCTTCTCGCTCGAAAATGCTGACGATCATCACTTCACCGCCGAGCTTGGCTGCATCAATTGCATTGTTCAGTACAGCAGGAACTCCCGTTACTTCATAAGCGACATCCACGCCGCCGCCTGTCCGTTCGCGAAGCTCCTTCACGACATCGACTTGCGAAGGATCAAGTACAATGGCTCCGAGTTCTGCTGCTTTTTGCTTACGCTGCTCGGACAGTTCAATTGCATAGATCTCCGATGCACCGGCAGCCTTCAATGCTTCGATCACAAGCAGTCCAATTGGGCCTGTACCGAATACGGCTGCACGATCCCCAACTTGAAGCTTGCTTTGACGAACTGCATAGAGAGCTACTGCGGAAGGTTCAACAAGCGCTCCTTGCTCGTAAGAAACGCTATCTGGAATCTTATGCACCATGGGTTCGTCTGCTGCTACATATTCGGAGAAGCCTCCACCGCCGCCAGCGAGACCAAGGAATCCCATCTTGTCGCACAGGTTATACAAGCCTTGTTTGCAGGCTTCACATTCACCGCATGCGAAGATCGGCTCTACAACAACGCGATCGCCCTTCTGGAATTTGGTTACACCTTCTCCAACCTCGACGATCTGTCCAGAGAATTCATGTCCCATAACGATTGGAGCTTTCTCTCCAGTTAGAGGATGGGGAGTGCTGTCTGAAATGAAGATCGGTCCTGCCGTATATTCATGCAAGTCGCTGCCGCAGATGCCGCAGCATTCGACTTTAATTTTCACTTTGCCTTTGCCGGCTGCTGGTTCTGCAATGTTCTCCACGCGCAAATCTTTGACGCCATGCCATCTTAATGCTTTCATGTGCTCATCTCCCCAGAAGTATAGAAATGAAATACTGTACGGAATGGAAACGGGAAAATATTTTCGGAAACGTTTCCGATATTAAATATGTCACACTCTCAGCGTGATGTCAATCACAGTCTTTTGTTGCAGGAAGATCAGGTGAATAATGTGAATGCAGATGGTATGATACAGAATATGGATTGATTGGATTGGTGGAAGCAATTCCATTTGTAACGGGAGGAAGATGTAGCAGTGGTTCAGAGAAAAGTCACGATTGAGGACGTTGCACAGCGAGCAGGGGTCGGATTGGCAACCGTATCGCGTGCAATCAATGACGCAGATGGCATTAGTCCGAAGACGAAGGCCAAGGTAATGCAGGCGATTGAAGAGCTAGGCTTCGTGCCGAACTCATTCGCGCGCAGTCTTAAGGTACGGCAGACGAAGCAAATTGCGCTAGCTGTTCCCGATATTCGCAATGCCTTCGTTCCGGAGATTGCCTATTCCGTCGAGCAGGCGGCCAAAAATTACGACTACCGTGTCGTTCAGATCAATACATTAGGGAATGCACGAGCAGAGCTCGAAATACTCAGGGAAGTGAAGAAGCTTCATGTGGACGGCCTGATTGTCCTGCCGCTAGCTTACCCTGCAACGCTGCCTGACTTGATTAATAAATCGAGCATTCCAGTCTCCGTTATTAACTATGGGAAGAAGCTCGGTGACGATGTGAAGGCGGACATCGTTAGTCTATCTACGCAAGAGGGTAAACTTGTCATGGAGCATTTCATGAACATAGGCCGGACGCGGATTGCGTATGCAGGTGCGCCGAAGCATATCATTGAGGAGCGTTTCTTTGCCTACGAGGATGCCCTCCCGCAAGTAGATAGCTCTCTGGTCTATCTCGGAGATGATTTCTCGATGCAAACGGGATTGAAGGCAGCCGATTATTTCGCAGGTCTAACGAAAATGCCGGATGCGATCTATGCGGGCAATGACATGATTGCGATGGGACTGCTGAACCGATTCAAGGAATTGGGGATCCGCGTGCCCGAAGACATTGCGATTGTTGGCATTGATAATATTTTGTGGGGAACGATTACGACGCCGCGGCTTAGCTCTGTGTCGATCATGGGAGCAGAGGTTGCCAGAGTAGCGACTGAGCTGCTGCTTAACCGGATCATCGAACAGAAGCGCGGTGTATATGAACGAGTGCAGTTTGAGCCTCGCCTCATTGTTAGAGAATCGAGTGTGGCGATGACACGCAGCTCGCAGCAGTTGGACTGATCCATATCTTAGGGAAGAAGGGTAAGCTATGGTCAAGGCGGATGATGTGCCTCCTAATATGACAATATCATTTTAGGAGGCTAAAACCATGAAGTTTCATTTGATTGATATCGATACGTGGAATAGAAAACCTTACTATATTCATTTTTTGAACGAAACAAGATGTACATTCAGTTTGACTGCCAATATCGATATTACGATTCTGCTTGATAATCTGAGAGAAAAGAACAAGAAGCTTTACCCGGCGCTTATTCATATGACTGCTAAGATTGTGAATGCATATCCCGATTTCCGAATCTCCTATGATGAGGATGGAGGACTCGGATATTGGGAGAGCATGAACCCGAGTTTCACGATTTTCCATCCTGAGGACAATACGTTCTCTAGTCTATGGGCCTCATATACAGAAAAATTCCATGCTTTCCACGAAGGCTACCTAGCGGATGTACGGCAGTATGGCAAGGTGAAAGGACTACTTGGTAAAAAGGATCAGCCTGCAAATACATTCCCTATCTCTTGCATTCCATGGGTAAGCTTTACGGGATTCAATTTGAATGTGTTCAATGAGGGGACGTATTTGTTGCCGATCATCACATTCGGAAAGTATTTCGAGCAAACGGGTCGAGTCCTGCTGCCCGTATCCTTGCAGCTGCATCATGCGGTATGCGACGGGTATCATGCAGGCTTATTTGTTGGCGAGCTGCAGCGATTCGCTGATCATAGCAAGGAGTGGCTAGATGATCCGAATTAATACACATGATTGAGCAAAGTAATGAAGCCGTTGGAACAAGGCCATAATTAGCCGTTGTTCCAACGGCTTTTTTCATTGATGTGGAGTCGGTGAATGATGGTCTGACACAGTTTTGTCACAATTTAAAAAAATTATAAAGGAGTATGAAACATTTTCCTTGTTTGATGCATCTAAGTTGCAGGTGGTAATTTTAGACTTGGATATGATTGCAACTTAGGAGGATGAAAAAGTGAAGAAACTTGTGTCAGGTTTTGTTGCTGCGGCACTCGGCTTTACGGTGGTAACGCCCACAGCTGTGCAAGCAGCGCCTGCAACTTACACCGTATATGTGAACGGAAGCAAAATTAATACCGATCAGCCGCCAGTATACACGCAGGGCCGTGTGCTATTGCCGATGGCGGTTATTTTCCAGTCGCTTGGCGCCAGTGTAAGCTACGATTACAAAACGAAGAAGGTATCAGCTTACAAAGGGAGCACCTCAGTAATTCTGAAACTAGGCTCCTCAGCGGCAACGGTCAATGGCAAAACTGTCTATATGGATGTTCCAGCCAATACAATGCAGGGCAGAACGATGGTTCCGGTACGCTTCGTTAGTGAATCGTTGGGCGCAACAATCAACTATGACAATTATCAAAAAGTCGTGCGTGTGACTTCTGGCAGTACGCCGACATACCCGGATCGTCCGACATACCCAGATGAGCCCGACTACTCCGGCGATCTTAGAGGCGTCAATTATGTGACAACACAGATCTCAGGCCAATCCGGAGATGCAAGCGATATTCGTGTCAGCTTCTCCAAGGAACAGTATGAAAATAACCTTGATCAATATCGCGTCATGATTGTTAAAGCGTCGAACTCCTTTAATTTGAACAAGGCTCGTTCGGTATCTTCCAACAATTATACCGTAGTAAACAAGAGCGGTGACGATCCTGTAGTCAGATTGGATTCCCGAGCACGTGACGTAGATGGAGACTACATCCGTACGAATGTGAAGTATGAAGCTTATGTATTGTCAGTGGGCAGAACGAGCAACCAACAGGTGCTCTCGAACCCATCTTCAACCTTTACGTTAGGCGACAACGCGGTTGCAGCGGCAACGAATGTGCAAGTGCGCAATGTGGCGAATTATAACGACGGCCGTGATATGCAGGTCAGCTTCTCCCGTCCTTCTAACGACAGCCCAATTCAAAATTATCGGATTATGGTCGTCAAAACGAAGGATGCATCTCGTTTCGATGCTTATGAAGCAGACCGCGTATCCAGCAATAATTATACGACCGTTCCGAAGTCCAGCAACTCGACGTTGACGACAACCTTGAGTTCGACAACTAGAGATACAGCGGGTGACTTAATTCGCAATGGCGTACCTTATACCGTATTTGTCGTAGCTGTCAGCAATACGAGCTCGTATGTTAATAAGCTATCCTCCAGCTCATCTTCGATCACGCTTGGACAATCAGCTGGTGTTCCAGTGATTACGAAGGTCAGCCAAGTGGGTAATTATGGAGATGGACGCGATATTCAGATCAGCTTTAATCGCTCTTCCGATGAATCGCGCGTAAGCTACTACCGGATTTTTGCAGTGAAATATTCGGATGCTTATCGCTTTGATTTGAATGAAGCTAACCGGGTTTCATCTAGCAATTATTATGATGTCTCGAAGAATGGCTATAGCATTACTTCAACATTGCCATCTAATATGCGTGATGTGAATGGCTCACTAATCCGCAGAGGGGAAACGTACCGTCTGTTCGTCATGTCAGTTTCGAATAGCAACTCTGATTACAATGCATTGTCGGGCGCATCTGATTCCATCAATATTTCGAATAACTCAACGGTGTACAGTGCTTCCAATGTAAGAGTAAGTGATGTCGGAGATTATAATGACGGCCGCGATATGATGGTTACCTTCAACCGGGCCTCGGATGAATCGAATATTAGCCAGTATCGAATTATGGTTGTGAAGACGAGCAGATCGTACCGCTTTGATGTATCCGAAGCGAACAACGTATCCAGCTACAATTATACGTCGATGAACCCGAATGGCAGAGACGTTAGCCTCAAGCTGAGCTCTACTGCGAGAGACGTAGATGGGGACCTGATCCGTAACGGAACCAGCTACCAAGTATATGTGCTTTCTGTTGGACGCGGTAGTTATGTGAATTCCCTGTCCAGCGCCTCAGATACGATTACGTTGTCTAACAATTCGACGGTGTACCCTGCAACGAACGTATCGGCAAGCAGTATGGGTGGAAACTACAATGATGGACGGAACCTGAGTGTAACATTCAACCGTGCTGCAGATGAATCGGATGTGAACCATTATCGCGTTATGGTCGTGAAGTCTTCCAATGCAAGCCGTTTTAATCTAACAGAGGCCAATCGAGTTAACAATTGGAACTCAGCTGTCGTGTATCGGAGTGGCAGCAGCTTGTCACATGTATTCGATCAGGATGCAAGAGATGTAGATGGAGCACCGATTCGCAACGGCAACAGCTACCGGGTATTTGTTCTGTCTGTAAGCTCCAATAGTCAAGCGAACAATGCGTTGTCTGCTCCATCTCCAGAGGTGACGCTTAAAGGCAATGCCTCGGTTGATGTCGTGACGAATGTAGAAGCGAAGATTATTGGCAAAAACGGCAATGCCAGCGACATTGAAGTAGGCTTTAATGCACCATCCAGTAATTCATACGTAAATGAATACCGTATTATGGCCGTTCGCGCAGATCAGTCCTATGCATTCGACGCATATAGTGCGGGACTTGTGAATTCATCAAGTTATATTCGGGTTGGGAACCAAAGCGGCTATGTGAGACAATCGCTGACTAGCAGTTTGCGGGATGTTCAAGGTAATGTTATTCAAAAAGGTGTTGCTTACCGAGTATTCGTGCTTACGGTAGCTGACAATAGAAGCGGCTCCTCGAATGCCTTGTCTTCGCCTTCTGGTGAATTTGCCTTGGTAGATCAATCCGTGCAGGCACCTACGAATGTGTTTTTGACAAGAGAAGGGGGGAATAACTTCAAGGCCTCCTTCTCGAAGCCAAGCAACGACAGCGGGATTGCCTATTATGCATTGATGGTCGTTCCTTCTAGCTCAGCGAACTCCTTCAACCTGGATCAGGCGAATCGTTTAAGAGGAGTAAGCGTAATTGGCGAAGAATCTAGAATGTTCTCGCTGTCAGATAATGATGCATATGGAAATCCAATTCGCAGCGGCGTTGCCTATAAAGTATTCGTTATGTCCGTAGCGGATGGGCGCAATGCAACAGTGAATGCACTGTCCACTGCATCCAACGAAATGACAGTTGGTGACGGATATTAATCCCCATGATGTGAAATAGAGAAGATAGATAGATGGCATTCAATAAGAGCCTCGGAATGATTTCCGAGGCTTTTTATGTATCACCAAGAGTACAAGAGAGTTGTGTAATGAGTAAGAAATGACTTCAGTGCTGTCTATTAGGTAATTGGTAGCGTAGAGGGGGTAAACAGTAGCGGTTGTATAGGAGAATCGACAAATGTGTCGAGGCAGTTGGAGATAATTGCACGAATCTATGGGAGTGAGGTAGGAATGGATAGGGATGTTTTTGTCGGAAATAGGGTGAAACAACCTTGAAAGTGACTACAAAATGACAAAAAATGATTTTTCGTGTCGAAAAATTGAAAAGTGTTATGAAAAAGTATTAATCTTTTCATTCGAGCAACCGATATAAAATATGGGTCTTGAGTTGGATAGGGGATGCGACCGTCCAACATGCTGATATGTAATATGTACTTTAGACCTATTCACGCGATACATGTCACAAGAACTAGTGCGTAACATTGCTATGACATTCTTGCCTGATAATCGATCTGCAACACGCAATGGATACATCAAGAAGAACAACATCAGGATTGAAAGGCAAACTCTTCGAAAGATGAGGACGCAAAGCCGCGGGCCTAACATCTTCACGGATTACGGCGGCCGGGTTGCCATTAATGTTGCGGTAACTACACAACGGTTATTCGGTGACAAGGCTATGCAGAATGGCCTTTTTTTTGCGCACAGAAGCTGGGGTAAATGATGGAAATTGTGTTGCTAAAATGGGACGAGTGTACTTCCTACGAAGACATAGATTCATTGATGGATCGATTTATCCCGTTCGTTACACCTGAAAAATACAAAAGGTTAGATAGACTTCGGAACCGTGAAGATCTTTATTGCACGGTTGCGGCTGACATATTGGCCCGCATGCTGCTATGCCGAACCTTGAAGTGTCCGAATAACGAACTTGTTATTCACACTCATCCCTTCGGCAAGCCATATGTGGAGGGTGATCCGGTATTTTTCAACATCTCTCACGCCGGTGCGTTCATAGCAGTGGCATTGGATGAAGCGCCAATCGGGATTGATATTGAGCAAGCAGGAGAATGGAAAATGGACGTGGCTAGGCTGATATGCTCGCCGCGTGAGTTGGAATTGCTTGCAAATACGAACGACAGTCGTGCGCGTCAGGAAATGTTTTTTTACATATGGACGGCTAAGGAAAGTGTTCTGAAGGCATTAGGAACGGGTCTTAGCCTGCCTCCCAGCACATTCGAGATTGTGCAGGAGACAGCTGTACCTATACAGCATAATCAATTATGGAATGTTGATCATAATTATGTAAAGCAATATGTCGTTCCTGTAACAGGCTATAGTATGACTGTGTGTGCACAGCATATGGAATTTGCCAAGCAAATAGAGTACATCACATGGGAGCAGTTGACTCATAGGTTTACGAAATGGGTTGGATCGTACAAAGGAGAGGACGAGAATTGGCTTTCATGGAATTGACAGTAGAACGATTGGCAGGCTATGACGTACATTCTATCGAGCTGCCTGAGGAGACAATGCGTCTTCTGAAGAAGCATTCGACCGAGCATTCGGTCAAGTTGGAATCCGTCATGTTCAGTGCGTGGGCAACGCTGTTGTCCCGGTTCTACAACTCGCAGCAAGTAACTCTTCATGCCGTTCAAGCGGGACACGGCAATGCAAACCATACCGTAGTCAGTCAGGATGACGTAACCTTGCAAGGAATTATGAGCATTCATAACAGCTTGTCGGCTTGCGCAGAAGGACGTAACCTGACTTGCTCTGAAATAGCTTCTGACAGTGATGTGGCAACGTATTGCTGGTACGGAGAAGATGTTCGGCCCGTGCTTCCAGAGGGAGAGCAGGTATGTGACCTGCACGGCTGCATTCAGCATGCTGCTGGAACGGGCGCATTACCGATGTTCACAATGTATTACAAGGAAAATCAGTTCCAGTTATCGACGGTAGAGAAGCTGGGTGAGTACTTCTTGCAGCTGCTGGAAGAAGCTGTGAAGCATCCTCAGAAGCGTATTGGCGAGCTGGAAATGCTGACAGAGCAGGACAAGCGCCAGTTAATTGAGGGGATGAATCAGACGCGAGCTGAATATCCTCATACATTCACGGTTCAGGCGCTGTTCGAGGAACAGGCTCAGATGCATCCGGATCGAGTAGCTGTTATCGAAGATGATCGCGAGTTGACCTATTGCGAGTTGAATGCTCGTGCGAATCAATTGGCGCGCAGGCTGCGGAAGCTTGGCATCGATCGGGAACAGTCTGTTGGTATTATGGCAGAGCGCAGTGCAGAGATGGTTGTCGGTATCTTAGCGATTCTTAAGGCGGGAGGAGCTTATGTTCCACTTGATCCCGATCACCCTCAGGATCGCATTCAATATGTCCTGGAAGACAGTCGTACGAAGCTGGTACTGACTAGCAGATCGTCAGATATAGATTTGCCGAATACCATCGAGCAGGTTCATATGGATAACCCGAGCCTTGCTGATGAATCTAGCGATAATCTGGTATCTGTGAATCAGCCAGAAGATCTTATATATATCATTTACACGTCCGGTTCGACAGGAAGACCGAAGGGTGTCATGGTGACTCATCGCAATGTCATTCGCCTAGTGAAGCGCACGAATTACGTAAAGTTTGGCGAAGGCGACCGTATTTTGCAGACAGGATCGCTTGTGTTCGATGCCTCAACCTTTGAAATCTGGGGCTCCTTGTTGAATGGCTTAGGGCTCGTGCTTATCGACAAGACGACGATACTGGACGCTGAGCAGCTGGAGCAAGCGCTCGTCCGCCATCGGGTTACGATTATGTTCTTGACGACAGCGCTGTTCATTCAATTGGTTGATCGCAATCCGCGCATATTTGCGCCGCTTCGCCAATTGCTCGTCGGTGGAGAGCTGATGTCGCCGAAGCACTTCTATCGAGCGGCTAAGGACTGTGCACCGATTGAGATTTCGAATATATATGGTCCTACTGAAAATACAACCTTCTCTACTTCTTATCTGATGAAGGAAGAGGGAGACGGGACAATTCCTATCGGTACGCCAATTACGAACTCAACCGCTTATGTTGTAAATGATTACGGCATGCTGCAGCCGATTGGCGCTGTAGGAGAGCTGTGGGTCGGCGGTGAAGGCGTAGCACGTGGCTACTTGAATAAGGATGAGATGACGCGTGAGAAGTTCGCGGATAGTCCATTCATAGCTGGCGAACGAATCTATAGAACAGGTGACCTTGTGCGCATGCTGCCAGATGGCAACTTGGAATTCGTCGGACGCAAAGATCATCAAGTGAAGATTCGCGGCTATCGCATGGAGCTCGGTGAGATTGAAGCGCAGATTCATACGCACGAGCAAGTAACGGAAGCACTGGTTGTAGCTTTTGAAGAGTCGCCTGGCCAGAAGGCTCTTTGTGCTTACATTGTAGCGGAAGAAGGCATGACAGCGAGTGCAATGCGCGAGTACTTGTCTTCGCATTTGCCTGAGTTCATGGTGCCGGCATACTTCATGTTCTTGGAGCGCATGCCGCTTACGATCAACGGCAAGATTGATCGGGCCAAGCTGCCTCAGCCTGAGAAGCAGGAGCGCATGTCAACCGAATATCAAGCTCCAGTAACGGATACGGAGAAGAAGCTTGCTGCGATTTGGGAGGAACTGCTTGGCATCTCTCCAATTGGCACAGCGGATCACTTCTTCGAGATTGGCGGGCATTCGTTGAAGCTGGCACAGCTGCAAGCACGCATCGCAGCTGATTTCCATATCTCGTTGTCCTTCAAGGAATTGTTCTCGAATCCATATGTCGGCAAGCTTGCTGCAATTATCGACGGAGGAGCACAAGAACAATACGAATCGATAACGCCAGCCGAGAAGAAGGCGCATTATCGTCTCGCGCCAGCACAGACGCGTATGTTCGCGCTGCAACAGCGGGGCGGAGTTGGCATGGCCTACAACATTCCACTTGTGTACGAAGTGAATGGCCAATTGGATACCGGCCGCCTGAAGAAGGCTCTACACCAAATCGTAGAGCGCCATGAAGCATTCCGTACTTCATTCCATTGGGAAGAGGAACAGATCGTACAGAAGGTGCATGAGACAGTTGCTTTCGATGTGCCGATTATAGAGGCCGAGGGCCGTACTGCTGCTGAAATGGCGAATGAATTCGTCCGTCCATTCCAGTTGGAGGAGCAATCGCTTCTACGTGCTGCGATTGCGAAAATGGAAGCAGACCGCTACGTACTGATGCTGGATATTCATCATATCGTCTTCGACGGAACCTCGCTCAGTGTGTTTGCAGAAGAACTGGCAGCAATCTATAAGGGCGAGGAGCTGGCCCCAATCAAGCTGCAATATAAGGACTATGCGGAATGGCAGTCCACGCGTGTACAAGATGAACAAGCACATGAACAGTATTGGCTGAGTGTGCTTGAAGGGGACATCCCGCTGCTGGATCTTCCGTACGATTATATTCGTCCGAATGTGCAGTCATTTGAAGGCGATATGGTGCGTATAGCATTGTCTGCCAAGACGGTGGAAGGCTTGAAGCAGCTGGCTATCCGTCAAGGAACTACACTCTATATGGTGCTGTTGTCGGTATATAATGTGCTCTTGTCCAAATATGTGGACAAGGAGGATTTGATTGTCGGCTGTGCGATTGCTGCTCGAACACATACTGATGTAGATCGAATGATGGGCATGTTCGTCAACACCTTGCCGATTCGCAGCTTCCCAGAGGGCGGCAAGGCCTTTGCTGATTATTTGAATGAGATGAAGGATACGCTTCTGCTTGCCTATGAGCATCAGGATTACCCGCTCGACAGCCTGGTTGAACGCCTGCAGCTGAAGCGGGACGTAAGCCGCAATCCATTGTTCGATACCGTATTCGTCATGCAGAACATGGGGGATCTTTCGCTTCAAGCAGGAGATGCCGTCTTCACACAGCTGCCTTATCATAACGGCACATCGAAGTTCGACCTGACGCTGGAGGCGATCGAGCGTGAAGAGGAACTCGAATGCAACTTTGAATTCTGTTCGAAGCTGTTCAAACGAGCAACTGTAGAACGATTGGCAGGGCACTTCGAGCAGCTTGCTATGCAGGCGGCACAGCAGCCGTCATGCAGCATTGGAGAACTTGAACTGGTTACGGATCAGGAACGGGAAGAAATCGTGCACCACTTCAATAATACGGTTGCCGAATATCCTCGCCATGCGACTGTACACAGTCTGTTCGAGGAACAGGTGCGTGTAACGCCTGATCGCGTTGCGCTTGTGTCTGGTGAACGCGAAATTACCTATGCGGAGCTGAATGCGGAGGCCAATCGTTTGGCGCATTATTTGCAGAAGCATGGGACGAAGGCTGAACAGCTGGTTGGTCTGTTCACAGAGCGCACACCAGAAATGATTATCGGTGTACTCGCAATCTTGAAGGCTGGCGGTGCTTACGTGCCGATCGATCCAGATTATCCGCAGGAACGGATTCAATATATGCTGGAGGACAGCCGTGTTAATATCGTACTCGCAAGCGACCATTTGGCTGAACGATTGCCTGAAGGACTGAGCAGCATCAGTTTCACGGATTCGAAACTAGCTGTACAGTCAACGGAAAACATAGATGACCTCAATAATCCTGAGCATATCGCGTACTTAATGTACACATCGGGATCGACAGGGAAGCCAAAGGGAGTTATGGTCACCCATCGCAACGTGATTCGCCTTGTGAAGAATACGAATTTCGTATCATTCCAAGAGGATGATCGCATTTTGCAGACCGGTTCTCTCGTATTCGATGCTTCGACATTTGAAATATGGGGAGCCCTTCTGAACGGACTTCAACTTGTACTCGTTGACAAGCCGACGATTTTGGATGCTGAGCAGTTGGAACAAGCGATTATGCGGCATGGCATCACTATGATGTGGCTGACTTCACCGTTATTCACGCAGTTGGTTGAGAAAAATGAGCGCTTATTCGAACCTGTGCGAACATTGCTCGTTGGCGGAGATGTATTGTCTCCGAAGCATATCTACCGGGTGCTTCATGCCTGTGCGCCAATTCAAATCGTGAACGGATATGGACCGACAGAGAATACGACCTTCTCCTGCTGCCACCATATTGCAGCGGAGCAGGACGGATCGATTCCAATCGGAGCGCCGATTGCGAACTCGACGGCCTATGTCGTGAACAACTATGGCAAGCTGCAGCCGATTGGCGTAGCGGGCGAGTTGTGGGTCGGCGGCGATGGCGTTGCGCGTGGTTACTTGAATCGCGAGGACTTGACGAACGAGAAGTTCATCGACAGTCCGTTCAAGGCTGGAGAGAAGCTGTATAAGACAGGCGACCTTGTTCGCTGGCTGCCGGACGGAACAGTCGAGTTCTTAGGACGCAAAGACCATCAAGTGAAAATTCGCGGATATCGTATGGAGCTTGGTGAAATTGAAGCGCAAATCCGAACTCATGAGCTCGTGAAGGAAACACTCGTTACCGATATTGAGGAGTCGCCTGGACAAAAGGCGCTCTGTGCGTACATTGTTACGGAGGGCACGGTGACAGCTGCAGATATTCGTCAGCATCTGCTTGATCATTTGCCGGATTATATGATCCCGACTTACTATGCGTTCCTCGATCAGATGCCGCTGACAACGAACGGCAAGATCGATCGCGCGAAGCTCCCTGCGCCATCGAAGCAAGAGTGGACAGGAGCCGGTTATGTAGCGCCTGACAGTGAGACGGAGATGAAGCTTGCCGAGCTATGGCAGGAGCTGCTTGGCCTGACAACGGTCGGCGTGTGCGACAACTTCTTTGAGCTAGGTGGGCATTCCTTGAAGGCGATCACGCTTGTTGCGCAGTTAAAGCAGGAATACGAGGTCGACGTCAGCGATGTATTCGCATATCCGACAATTCGAGAATTGGCATTGCGGATGAAGTATCGTCCGAACCATATGAAGGATAAGCTGGAGCGAATTCGTGCTATGTATGCAGAGGAAGCGACGGTCGTGGAAGATAAGGCCGTAACGGAGGCTTGGAAGCAGTACCGCAGCCGCAACGAAGCTTATCACAACCGAGAGGTATCGCAGTTGAACTATGCTAAGGTTCTCCTTACAGGTGCAACAGGATACTTGGGTGCTTACCTGCTTCGCGATCTTCTGCATTGTACTGACAGCAAGGTGGTTGCTATTGTTCGCGGGACATCTCCGGAGCAGGCTCGACACAGATTGTACGAGAAGCTGGCCTATTATTTTGGTGCAGCACTGACAGACACGCACGGACATCGAATCGAAGTCGTTAACGCGAACTTGAGTGACGAACATCTCGGACTCGCTGAACACGAATATGCTAAGCTGGCAGATGAAATGGAATGCATCATCCATGCTGCGGCCAATGTGAAGCATTATGGCCACTATTCTGAATTCGTACTGAACAATGTTACGGCGACGGAGCGCTTGTTGGAATTGGCAGCGACCGGCACGAAGAAGGGATTCCACCACGTCTCTACAATGTCGGTCGGGATGGGAACGATTGAAGGCAAGGAAGCCGTTCTCTTCACGGAGGATGACTTGGACATCGGACAAGTGCATGACAACTATTATGTAAAGACGAAATTCCAAGCGGAGCAATTGGTAGAACAGGCGCGTCTGCAGGGGCTGCATACGAACATTTACCGAGTTGGTAACATTGTATGTCACTCAGAGAGCGGTCAGTTCCAGGAGAATATTCAGGACAATGCGTTCTACAAGACGATGAAGTCCTTCATCCAATTGGGGGCCGTTCCTGATTCCGGTCAGGATACAGACTTATCCTTCGTAGATCAGGTGAGCCGTGCGATTATTACACTGCATGACAAGCCTGCCCTGCATGATGAGATCTACCATATCTATAACCCGCATCTGATCAGCATGTCCGAAATGCTGGCTGGGCGGAATGATGTTCAGGTTGCGAAGCTGCCAATGGAGAAGTTCCTATCCTATCTGTTCGAGCAATATGAACAGGGGGCGAAGCTTGAGGCAGTCGAGAATGTGATGCTGCATAACGGGTGGATGGATGAAGGCGCTGCGCTGACAGCGTTCGAGCTAACTGCAGAACGGACTGCATCTACGCTTGCTGCATTAGGCTTTTCCTGGACTGTACCTGGTGAAGCTCAAGTCACGAATATGCTGCGACACGGGTTCGAAGTTGGCTTCCTATCTCTTACGAACAAGTAGGCCAGCAATTCGGAGCGATATTATGTGCAGGGGGGATGGCATCGAGAATGGCAGAAGAGAGGTTGATTGCGGTTCATATGCAGCTCGAAGAGCGCCCTATCATAACTTGATAGGCATACGGAAATCAGCCAAAAAGCAAAAAGCATTGGCATGAAACGACATATTGGGTAATATTCAGTATGTGCAGTAGACAATCAGTAACACCATACTTATGAATTTATTACATCTAGGAGGAGATTTTCCATGTTCGAAACGAAATACGAAGCATCTAAAAACCGTGTGTATGTTAAGCTTGAAGGTATGATGACAATTGAAGAGGCCAAAGAATACGATCAAGCTGTTCGTCGTGAAGTTGATAAAGCGAAGGAAGGCTACACATTCTGCATCGATATGGCGAAGGCACAACCAGCACCAGCTGATGTGAACGATTATTTGGCAGGATTGCGCGACTACATGGCAAACAAAAAAACAAAGGGATCTTCTATGATCGTAAGCTCCGCTCTGACGAAGCTGCAATTGTCTCGCTTGGTTAAAGATCTCGGCGGTGCATACGGCGTAGCTCAAAGCTACGAAGAAGCAGATCGCTACTTGGACAGCTTGTAGTCTTATAGTTCTTATCTTTTCGTCTTATTGAAGGATACTGAATGATATGACCTGCCCGTTCCCGGACGGGCAGGTCTTTTTTTTGGTGACGAGCAAGCTTGAGCAAGTGCAATGAACGACTACGCGTGGTATCGGAAGATACCCTATTACATAAAAGGTGTGACAGGAATGAAATCTCAATCTATGAACGAACGAATACGTGCGTTATGGAATCGCTGCTTTCAATCACTGTTAGCGCGGATATTATTGCCTATCAGTCTTATTACTCTGCTTGTCATTATAACGACCAGCATGGTGAATGCCAGCTTTATTCGAAGTGTCGTTACTGACATCATGATCGAAGATACCCATACAGCCGTTCGGCAAATTGGAAAGCTGGTCATTCAGCAAGGCAAGGATGATCCGAAGGCAGTATTGAATTTGATCGCTTATAAGGAGAACAGCTCCTCCTTGCTCGTTAAGGATGGCAAGGTAATTGCCCGCTCTGGAAAGAGTTTGACTAAGGAAATAGAGGGCAGCCTACAGCCGCTCTTCACAGGTGAGCAGAATGAAGTCAAGCTAAGTGATGGTCTTGGCGGATATGCATATGCTGCAAAAGCAGAGGACTATACGGTAGTCGCTGTTTCGAAATATGATGATTTTGACAATAGTCTTGTCTCTTATAATTGGCTCATGTTGACGGTTATTATTAGCTCCTTGCTAGTCATTTGTGGCGTAACTTGGATACTGGTGGATCGCCTGTTTATTAAGCCAATCCATAAGGTATCGCGTGCTGTTGAACATATTGGCTCGGGTGACTTCTCGCATCAAGTGGGAATGACGGAACAACGCAAAGATATTTGGGGCAATGTAGCTCGCAGCTTTACGAGAATGAGAGTCAATCTGAAGGGCTTGGTCGATCATGTTGTCGATACAAGTGAGAACATTAATACAACTTCGAATGACTTTGCAATCAGCTCGCAGGAAACGAGCAAATCATCGGAACAGATTACAATCTCGCTGCAGGATATATCAATGGGCGTGGACGAGCAGGCCAAGAAGCTTGCTGAGGTCGGTCAAATGATCGAGGATGTGACGATGGCAATTGGCGAAGTGGATCAAACTGTGAAGACGATTACAGGCGAATTCACGAAGGCCAATGATAAGGTTGTGCATGGCAATGAAATCGTCAATAAAACGATCACCCATATGAGACAGCTGTCTGATAATGTGGAAGCAAGTGCTGGCATGATGAGCAGCCTGCAGCAAAAATCCGATAAGGTCGGCGAAATTCTAGCGATTATTACGGATATTGCGGGGCAAACAAATCTGCTTGCATTGAATGCCGCAATTGAAGCTGCTCGGGCAGGGGAACATGGCAGAGGCTTCGCGGTTGTAGCGAATGAAGTTCGCAAGCTGGCTGATCAATCAAATCAGGCCGCTCTCGAAATTCAGCAGATTATTGCAGAAGTTCAATCCGAGACGGGAAATGCAGTCGAGACAATGGAGAAGAGCCATCATTTCGTCCAATCCGGCATTCAAAGTGTTAATGATACGGGTGACGTCTTCCATGCCATTGTGGCGATGATGCAGGAAATATCCAATCTAGCCAGCATGGTCGAGGCGATCGTCCAGGAGGTCAATATTAGCTCTCAAGACATGCTCGAGCGTGTTCAGGGGGTTGTGGCCATTTCGGAGGAATCCGCATCAAGTGTGCAATCGATTGCCGCTGCTACTGAAGAGCAGAATGCGGTTATGGAAGAGCTGGCAAGCTCAGCCGAGGAATTTAAGCGCATGGCAATGGGATTGCAGGATTCATTGACGAAATTTAAATTTTAATATTTATTTTGACAACTAGATTATACCGTACTTGAACCGATACCTGACTTAGGTATCGGTTTTTTTATGTCATGGTGATTTTCGAATGAATTTGCGTGCAGCAGGGAATAATTTGTCTGATCATCCAACATGTTTGTCATCTTCAAAGTGATTACAGGAGGGGATTGACCTTATGGCGGACTTTGATTTCGCAGCTTCCCTGCAAGAACAAATATCGGCATTGTTTCATCATCGCGTCCATCTTGTGGTAAGAAGCATTTCGCCGTCAGTTGCCATATGCTATATGCCCCAGCATGTCGATACGAAGCAGCTTCACACCTCTATTCTATCTCCGTTGCTGCAGTTGGGGCAGACACCGACGATCGAGGATCTTCGCAGTTCGCTTCCTATCGGAGAAATCATGGATATTGCGGCTATCCCGGAATGCGCACCGCTGATTGTGAAGGGATGGGTCTATATTGCGACCCCTCAGGCAGGCATTGCGGCAAATGTGGCGGACTTGCCTAAGAGGTCTCTTACCTCGCCAGAGAATGAGACGACCATATTAGGCCCAATGGTTGCTTTTACGGAGTCAATTGGCATGAACACGACATTGCTTAGAACCTCCATTCCAGATACGGAGCTATGCAGTGAAGAATATAAGATGGGGAACAAACGCAATACGACGATCCATCTCATGTTTATGGCAGATAGGGCGAATCCAGATCGGGTTGAGCTGGTACGTCAACGAATTAAGCAGCTTCGTCTCAATGATGTGACAGGCAGCTCAGAGCTCATGCACATGATTCAGGATAATGATTTGAGTGTCTTCCCGCAATTGATGCTAACCGAACGGATTGATTTGGCTAGCCATTCGCTGATAGAAGGCAAGATCATTATTCTGTTGGATGGGAGTCCGCTTGTGATCGTAGGACCAAGCGAATTCATTGACTTCTTCTTATCCATGGAAGATCGCTATTTAGGATGGGGGATCGGGACATTTATTCGCGCACTGCGAATGGTTGCGTTAATTCTTTCTGTATTCTTGACTCCTGCCTATGTGGCGGCCCTTACTTTCCATTATGAAATTATTCCTTCCTCTTTGCTCGTATCCTTAATTGAGTCACGCTCCAAAGTCCCTTTTCCGCCTTTATTTGAGACGATAATTCTGGAAGTGACCATGGAACTGCTTCGGGAAGCGGGGGCGAGGCTGCCGACGAAGGTTGGACAGACAATGGGCATTGTAGGCGGTATTGTCATTGGGCAGGCAGCGGTTCAAGCCGGATTTACGAGCAATATTCTCATCATGCTAGTGGCACTTGCGGCACTTGGTTCTTTCGCAACACCAGACTATTTAATGAGCAGCAGCTTGCGGCTCGTCCGATATCCGATGGTGATCTTTGCGGGTATTTGGGGCAGCATCGGTATTGTGTTTGTAACCTCCTTGGTAACGATGCACCTCATTCGTCAGACGAGCTTAGGCAGGCCGTATTTTTCACCAGTTCACCCGATTAAGGAATCTGACTTGGCTTATGATGAGGTGCTGCTTCCAGAACCGAAGGGCTTGACTGCAACAGGGCACAGGGTTCGTAAATACGTCCGATCCATTTCTCTTCGTTCGCTATGGACCGGGAAGATTGATGAATAGTCATTTGTAGGTGAAAAAGATGAATAGCGGAACATCACACAAATATCAATTCAAAGCCTACATGCTGCTTTTCCTCGTATGCAACGTGCAGGTCGGTGTAGGAATATTCGGATTTCAGCGGTACATCTATAAGGAGGCGGGGCATGATGCATGGATGTCGGTCCTGCTTTCAGGAATAGCTACCCATTTGATCGTCTGGATTATGGTTAAGACCTTGGAAATGCATAAGTCACTTGATTTGTACGGCATTCAACACGTTCTGTTCGGCAAATGGATTGGCGGTGTATTGAGCATCTGCATGATGCTCTATTTCCTGACGAATATGACGACCATTGTCAGAACGTATATTGAAGCGATCCAATCTTGGATTTTCCCCGATTTTCCGACATGGCTCCTTTCACTTATATTGCTTGTGCTTATGGTGTATGGCAGCTTGGGCGGAATTCGAGTCATTTTACAAACGAGCTTTATCAGTTTTTTCCTGATTATCGCGACCTCCCTTTTCTTCAATTATCCGATCCGCTATGTGGAATGGAGCCGCTTATTGCCGATTTATGATACGACTGTACAACATATTTGGGTAGGGGCAATTAAGATGGGGTTTACGATTACGGGGTTTGAAGTGATATTTATGCTCTATCGCCATGTGCAGGACAAAAATAAGGTGATGCGCTATGCACAAGCGAGCGTGCTCTTCACCAATATCCTGTACTTGTTCATTATGATCGTGTCGATCATCTATTTCAGTGAAAATCAGATACTTCGTACGATTTGGGGCTCCATTAATTTATTGAAAATTATTAAGTATCCCTTCTTGGAGCGGATCGAGTTCATTGCAATTCCCTTCTGGATGCTAGTTGTGCTTCCCGGTATCATGCAGTTGGCTTGGAACGTGCTGCGGGGCACTGTGCAGCTGTTTGGATGGAATGAGAAGCTGACACTGTATGGCTTGGCTGTTATTGTGATCGTGGCATCCAGCACCCTCCATAATCGGGGACAAGTGAATCAACTCAATGATTTTATCGGGATATACTCTGTGATTGTCTCTTATTGTTATCCGCTCCTCTTGTTCGCTCTGACGTATGTATACAAGTGGCGCAAACGTGAAAAGGGGAGTGATGCGCATTGAGATCGTTGCTCAAACCGATGTTCAGGGTAGTTGGTGTGTTATCCGTGCTGGCACTTCTTGTAGGCTGTGTACAGTCTAGTGTGCTGGAGAAGTTGGGAATAAGTGTAGCGATCGGGTTTGACGTTCTGTCGGAAGAGAAGTTTAATGTCACTTCAGTTCTGACCAATCCGGAGCCAGGAGCGAAGAAGAAGACGAAGATCGTCACTGGTATTGCAAGCAGCACCAAGGGAGCTCGAATTAACAACAACCAGCAATTGTCCCACACACTTGTGAACGGTCAGGTTCGTGTCGTAGTCTTCGATGATAAGCTGGCCAAGCAAGGGATTACGTATATTGTTGAGAATTTGACGAGGGATCCGTTTTTCGGTGATATGATTTTTCTCGCAGTCAGTGAAGGGCCGTCTCATGAATTGCTGGCCGGCAGTTATGAGCAGATTCCGAATATTGGAACCTACTTGTATGAAATGCTGCAGCAGCATATTCAAGATGATTGGGTTCCTTCCTGCACGGTTCACGATTATCGGAGCGCCTTCTACAGTGCTGGACAAGATCCGGTACTCCCAATGCTGCGCAAGCTGCCGAACGGAGTTGAGGTTTTTGGACTGGCCCTGCTTCAGAATGATCGAGTAGTCGGAACGATCGGCCCAGGGGAAGGATATTTGCTCAAGCTGCTGCTTGGAAAATTAGCGACATTGAAAGAGGTCAAAATTGATCGCGATGAGCTGCGTCCTTATTTGCATGAGAATCGGAAAGAGGACGGGCATGTACGGGTGGTCTTCGCGAACCTGGGCAGTAAAAAACATATTCGTCTCCTCTCAGCTTCTCCCCTGAAATTTCAAGCCAATTTACGCATCAATGTGGAGCTGCATGAAATTACAGATGAGTACGATTTTAGCAAACCCCAGGCAAACAAACTGCTTCAACAAAAAATAGGAGAAGCATTGACGAAGGAAACCGAAGCGCTTATTAAAAAGCTCCAGCGCCTCGGTTCGGATCCGATTGGCTTCGGCGAGGTCTACCGCAGCTCGGTAAGGCACTCCAAACTGACAGCTGACAAGTGGAAGAAGATGTTCCCTGAGGCAAGCATTCAATCTCAAGTCGAGGTAAACATTGTTCGAACAGGTACGATTGAGTAATCGGAATTTTTTGTGAGTTACATGCGCTGAATGATTGACTCTCACGTAACGTGATCGTGTAGCCTAATGGTATTCCGCCTTGTCGGAGAGGAACATACCATGAAGAGATGCAGGTGAACCTAATGAACATTCACATGGAAGACACGTTACGTCAGTATGAAGCATTGTTGACTATGCCAAATGAGCAGAGAAATGGCTATTTCAGGCATACAATGATGAAGCCGTTTCGATCGATGTGGGAGACCATTCATGTACCTATAACAGCGCAGCAGCCGAACGGCTATGATGTGGTAATGGCTACTCAAATGATGGGCTTCCTTCCGCTTCAGCATCAGGAAGGAATCGAGAAGGCAAGGAAGCGTCTGCAGGATATTCGCATTCTGGAACTCGCGAAGGAGACATTGTTGGGATGTATCCACCGAATAGACTCAGCGGGGCTGGCAGTCAAGGCAGAGGAATTGATATTTGGCGCGTATCTTGCTGATCCTGACAAGTTAAGCAGTTATCAGGGGTATACCGGATTTGGCGGTATTCCAGGATATATCCTCATTATCCTGGATCCGAACAGCTACAATATTCCGCGACTGCCGGCGCTGATCGCTCATGAGTTCCACCATAACGTTCGCTTCTCCTATTTCGATTGGAACCATGGCAATGTAACGCTAGGTGACTATATTATCATTGAGGGCTTGGCAGATTCTTTTGCAACTGAAATGTATGGAGAGGAGCTGCTTGGTCCATGGGTGGCGAATATACAGGGCAAGGAGCTGGATCATTGCTTCAAGGTAATCCGAGGAGCATTGGATACGAAGGGCTTCGCTGAGGTGAGCAGCTATATGTTCGGCGATGAAGCTGCTGCGCGGGAAGGTTATCCGGCAGTTGGAGTGCCTGCGGGGGCAGGGTATGCGGTTGGCTATCATGTTGTACAGTCCTTCTTGAAGAGGAACGATGTATCTATTTATGAAGCGACCCTGCTGCCGGCGGAGACCATCATACAGGGGAGCGGCATGGTGTAGGATTTTGTAGGATTATCGATTGATTTGTAAGGCTCTTAATGTTAAAAGAAAATAAAGTACTCAACTGAAAAATAAAGTTTTATACAGAGAAAATATAGTACTTTATTTTCTCTGTACAACTACTGCACTACACGCGGTTCGTGAACAAATGCTTTTATCTCACACTCGCTACTCCCAATTGGCTGTGTCATTACATTGAACACCCCTTATTGCATAATGAACAAATAAAAAGCCCACTTCCCACAAAAGGGGATAACGGGCTTCAATAGAATTAATTTTAGCGGGAGATGTATGCTACTCCTTTTGTTGTTTCATCACCTAAGTTGTGAGCCACTACATAGTGTTTCTTATTTTTATTTACTGGAACATCATCAAACACAAGTTTCTCATCATGGTCTCCCCGCACTGTCTTACTGGCTATTTCAGTATCAGTATTACGATTTGTTTCTTCATAAAGCGTATATTCAATTTTTGTGTTTCCGTCACTGGATTGCGTCGCCTTTAAAGTTAATCTGTCACCAGTTGGATAGAATGAGTCAGAAGACTGTGTTTTACGTACTCTGACTTCAAAACCCCACGTGTAATTTACTGGGTTAACAGAGCTTTTAGCTTGAGCCACATTTGAAATAGATGGTTGTGCATATGCTGGGATAGCCATCAAGAGCGTAGCAGCCGCAGTCATAAGAATTAATGACTTTTTCATTAACTGTTCCTCCTAATTTAATGTTATTTGAGTCAATAAGTTTGAAGTGAACTATTGAAGTTGAGTTTATTGTAGCTATAAATAAATCAAATAAACAGGGGAGTATCATTACTGTTTCTAGTGGTAAAATGACTAGTTCTACGTAAAAAAGACAGCATTAATTGCTGTCCCTTATACGTTATGTATAATAACTACTGCCAGATCTCTACCTGAAAAATAAAGTTCCGATATTCGGATGAGGCAAGACCCTGAGCAGCGGCAGAAATCTGCTTGGGGTCTTTCGTTCGATATTTATTCGGTTTATTGTTGCTTTCGTTGCTGGAATTTAGTTACAGCAGGGCTATTCATTCAGTTTCATTCAGTAGTTCATCTCTTCTCATAAAACGGACTAGCTTCTCCTCGGTAGAGGAGTGTTCAATTGGGGTGAATACACTGCACCGCAAGTCCATGTTCCCCTGCAAGAGAAGCGAGGTAAGGTTGAACAGCATCTTGCCTGCCTTCGCGTGACGGAATTCGATCGTAACGTCGGGGGCAATGCTGACTTGGCTTGCTTCCCATAGTGCATGGAATTCGGGATGAAGCTCTGACATTTCGTCTACGAAGTCTGTATACCATTCATCTCCCACGTACTGACCATAGTAGGCGCGGAACATCGCGAGGAAGCCTCTGACGAAGTGTTCCCAATTGACGGCTAGTGAGCGCAGCTCTTTTCTGACAAAAACGAGCCGAATCAAGTTCCGCTGCTCTAAGGGAACCTGATCGAAATCAAGAAATACATATGCCGCAGCGGCATTCCAGCCAACAATGTGGAAGTGCCTATCCGTAATGATGGTTGGGCAATGCGTTAGCTCATTCAATATTTTCCCAAGCGATGGCGGAATTTTCGCAATGCTCATTTCCTGCTGTGGTGGACTGATATGCTTCTCAAGCGCAAGATCGTATACATATTTCCGCTCATCCTGATTCAGTTGCAGAGCGGCAGCTACCGCGTCCAGAACAGATGGAGACACGGTGATGTCTCGCCCTTGCTCCAGCCAAGTATACCAAGTCGTACTGACTCCTGCCAATTGAGCTACCTCTTCACGGCGCAAGCCAGGTGTTCGACGTCTAGTACCAGCAGGCAGCCCTACGGACTGCGGTTGAATGCTTGAGCGCTTGGACTTTAGGTAGGTGGACAGGGCTTCTAATCTCGTTTGGCTGGACATGGCTATACCTCCTAACTGCAAGCCAGTTGTTCATTTAGTTTTGTTTATATCGACTATGTAGAGTGAATAACCAGATCAGCAGTGGATTAACAACGGATCAGGAATAATCGTGAAAGGTTACATTGTTGTTTGTGATTCCCAACTTGCATGCCGAAGCATGGATCCATTGACTTATCTAGTATATCATTTCCGCAGCGTAATCGATTGGAAGTGCAAGTTGTCATCATCCAATGGGACAGTGTGGAAATCTACGATTTGGAACCAGCGGGATAAGGTCTTCTGAATGGAACTGTCCGCGTGAAAGGAAAAGAATCGCTGCGGTTTGCACCAATCCGCCTCCCATACTCCTTCTGAGTTGTATCCACCAAATAATCCAATAAAAAGCAGTCCATTCGGAGCGAGCACTCGATGCATTTCTTGCAAGACCTGATCCAGATCCTTCTTCGGCGCGTGCAGCAAGCAATTTAGCGCATAGACAGCTTGAAAGCTATGATCGGCAAAGTCCAACTGATAAAAATCCATTACTTTCGCATTCAAGCCTCTTTCGATGCACTTCTTCACCGATTCACTGGATAGATCGATGCAGGTTGTCTGCATTCCGCATTTATTGTTTACTGCTGGAGTCAGGTAGTAATTATACTAGTATAACCAACAACTTGTAATAGGATAAATCATGTGTGACAATATCGTAAACCAATGAACAAGCATGAGGCGACTCATGGATGATCCAATTAGCTAGGTAGATTCATATTTCACAATGAAGACAGTGTCGTTATAGAGGCTTGTGCGATCACGGTCTGTGAGGAGGAATTAGAGTTGGAACCCGTAGTGATTACAGGAATGGGGGTTATCTCCCCGATAGGAAATGATGTAGAGACGTTTTGGAGGAACTTAGTTGCTGGACAATCAGGGATATCCTCTATTGATACATTTGACGTGAGTGGTCATAAAACGAAAATTGCCGGTCTTGTGCGCGAGTTCGATGCAGATGGACTTCTTGGACGCAAAGAGGCAAGACGGCTGGATCGCTTTACTCAATTTGCACTTGCTGCCGCAGAGCAGGCATGGGCGGATTCTGGGCTGGTGCTGGATCAGATTGACCCTGAGCGCTTAGGTGTCTACGTGGGGTCAGGCATTGGCGGAATTGAATCCTTGATTGAAAATGTCGATATTTTGCGAAGCAGGGGTCCAGGGAGGGTCAGTCCGACCTTGGTGCCAGCCATGATGGCGAATGCAGCGTCTGCACAGATCAGCATCAAATGGGGAGCGCTGGGCCCTACGATGTCCCATGTCTCTGCTTGTGCGATCGGCAATACTGCGATTGGCGAGGCGTTCCGGCTCATTCGCTCGGGAGGAGCAGACATTGTATTTGCAGGCGGAACGGAAGCTGCTATTACCGACTTATCGCTAGCCAGCTTCGGTAATGCAACGGCACTATCAACAAGGAATGATGATCCGACGAAGGCCAGTCGGCCCTTCGATGCGGAGCGGGATGGATTTGTCATGTCTGAGGGCGCGGGCATACTCATTCTGGAATCATTGTCGCATGCCTTGCGTAGAAAGGCACGAATCTATGCGGAGGTTATTGGATATGGGATAAGCTCGGATGCTTACCATATTGTTGCGACCCATCCTGAAGGGCGAGGTGCCTATCTTGCGATGAGAACGGCTCTGCAGGATGCATCTGTGTCTGCCGAGGATGTAGATGTCATTAACGCGCATGCAACGAGTACGGAGGTTGGCGACCTGGCAGAGACAACAGCGATTAAAAGAATGTTCGGCGAGCATGCTTATCGGATTCCGATAACAGCAAATAAGTCCATTACGGGTCACATGCTGGGTGCTGCTGGGGGAGTAGAGGCCATTTCGCTCGTGAAGAGCTTACAGGAGGGAATGATTCCGCCGACGATTAACCTTGAGAACCCTGACCCGCACTGTGATCTGGATTATGTGCCGAATGAAGCACGCAAGGCCAATGTGAAGGTGGGACTGTCTAATTCTTTCGGCTTTGGCGGTCATAATGCCGTGATCGTGTTGAAGAAGTATGAGTGATTGAGACGCATAACCGGATAATCGGTTCGGTACAAAATAGCCCCTGACTTGCGGCATATCCGCAAATTCAGGGGCTTGGCGTTTATCAGCAGGCTTAGGATTCAAGACGCTTACGTTGGAAGCGGGCAATCGCTTCGTATTCTTCATCCAGCTTGCGGAATATCGAGATATAGATCGGAAGCAGTTCATGATAAATCGCTGCATGCTCCGGATTAGGTTCATGCTTGTGCGTAGCGCCTACCATATCAGATACGATACGGAGTGAATCGGCTCTTCCAGTTGCGTATAGACCAAGCACAACAGCACCAAGGCAGGAGCTCTCGTAGCTCTCAGGGACGACAACTTCTTGATCGAAGATGTCGGCCATCATCTGCCGCCAGAGCGGTGAACGAGCGAATCCGCCAGTGGCGTGAATCTTGCTAGGGCGTCCCATCTGCTCTTCCATTGCAAGCAACACCGTGTACATATTGAAGATGACGCCTTCCAGCACGGCACGAATCATATGTTCCTTCTTGTGATGCATAGTGAGGCCGAAGAAGGAGCCGCGCGCGTCCGCATTCCAGAGCGGAGCTCGTTCGCCAGTTAGATAAGGATGGAAGAGCAGCCCGTCTGCCCCCGGCTGAACCTGCTCGGCAATGCGAGTAAGCAGATCATAGACATCAATACCAAGCCGCTTCGCTGCTTCAACCTCAGAAGCGGCCAGTTCATCGCGTACCCAGCGGAACAGCATGCCGCCATTGTTCACAGGTCCGCCGATGACCCAGTGCTTGTCTGTCAGGGCATAGCAGAAGATTCTGCCCTTCGGATCGGTAAGCGGTTGATCCACAACGGTACGGATCGCGCCGCTCGTTCCAATCGTTGCTGCAACAACACCAGGCTCGATCGCATTTACACCAAGATTGGAGAGCACACCATCACTGGCTCCCACAATCGTTGGGGTAGCAGGGGAGAGTCCCATCTCCCGCGCGTAGACTTCATCCATTCCTGTTAGCTGATGCGTAGTAGGAACGAGCTCGGATAGCTTGTCAGTCGATATGCCCGCAAGTTCAAGCGCATCTTCATCCCAAGCGAGCTGCTGCAAATTCATCATCCCGGTAGCAGACGCGATCGAGTAATCGACAACATACGTATGGAACAGCTTGAAGAGTACGTATTCCTTAATGGAAATGAATTTAGCCGCCTTATTTAACAATTCCGGAGCTTCATGCCGCATCCACATCAACTTCGTAAGCGGGGACATCGGATGGATGGGAGTGCCTGTCCGCAAATATAAGGCATGTCCCTGCGGATCCTTCTTGAGCTGGGCTGCATACTTGCTGCTCCGATTGTCTGCCCACGTGATGCAAGGGGTGAGCGGATGGCCTTCTGCATCGACAGCGATGAGGCTATGCATCGCCGAACTGAAGGACAGGAACAGTATATCCTCAGGCCGGGCTTGCGCAGCGCTAATCGCTTGCTTGACAGAAGAGACAACGGCTTGGAATATCCGTTCCGGATCCTGCTCGGCTATCGTTGCGTTCGGTGTATGCAGTGGATAGCCTTGGCTGCCGGTGGATACGACTTTGCCATTCTCTTCGAATACGACTGCCTTCGTGCTCGTCGTTCCCATATCGATTCCGATCATGTAGTTGGGATGATTCATAGGAATAACCTTCTTTCTTTCATTGCCATATATGTTACACTACTGTGCTCAACAGCAGAATCAATGCTAATCCGACGACAGATAGAATCGTCTCCATCACTGTCCATGACTTAAGTGTCTCTGGGACGGACATGTTGAAAAATTCCTTCACCATCCAGAACCCTGCATCATTGACGTGGGACAGAACGATCGAGCCTGCGCCGGTTGCCAGTACAACCAATTCTACAGGAACACCTGGAGTCATCGCCAGTACTGGAGCAACAATACCAGCAGCGGTCGTCATGGCAACGGTTGCAGAGCCAGTTGCGACACGAATCAATGCTGCGACGAACCAAGCGAATAGTATGACGTTAATGTTCGCTTGTGTGGCAAGCTCTGCGATCGCACCGCCAACACCACTGTTAATGAGTACTTGCTTGAACGCACCGCCGCCGCCAATGATAAGAATGATCGTTGCGGTAGGAGCGAGACATTCGCTGGTGAAGCGGGATATCTCTTCCTTCTTGAAGCCGCGCACATAACCGAGCGAGAAGAAGGAGAAGACGACTGCAATCAGAAGCGCGATAATTTCATGGCCGATGAATTTGCACAGTACGGCTAAGCTGCTAATGCCTTCAGGATCGACGATGTCTGCGACGGAGCCAATCAGCATAAGAATGACAGGCAGCAAAATGGTGAACAGCGTAATGCCGAAGCTTGGGAGCGGTCGATCACTCTTCTGCGCGAATTGCTCAGCGAGCTTCGCTGGCGGCTGTAATTGAATGCGTTTACCAATGAATTTGCCGAATAGCGGCCCTGCGATAATTGCTGTTGGTATTCCGACGAGCAGAGAGTAGAGAATCGTACGACCGAGATCCGCTTGATAAGCGTCGATGGCAATCATCGGTGCCGGATGCGGCGGTACGAGTCCATGTACGGTAGATAGCCCCGCCAAGATTGGAATACCGATCTGCAGCAATGATTTGTTTGTTTTGCGTGCTACAGTGAACACAATTGGAATTAATAAAATAACGCCAACTTCAAAAAATACTGGGATACCTACAATAAAACCAACAAGAAGCATAGCCCAGTGAACGCGTGATTCTCCGAATTTATCAATAAGGGTAGTGGCGATTTGCTCTGCACCGCCTGATTCCGCCATCATCTTGCCCAGCATGGTACCGAGCGCAATGACGATGGCTATCGTGCCAAGTGTGCCGCCAAGGCCTTGTGTAACCGATTGCACAACATCTTGCGGTTTCATGCCTGTTAACAGACCGAGCATTAATGCTGATATAAGCAACGTCACGAAAGGATTCCATTTCAGCTTGGCAATGAACACAATGAGAAATACGATGGTAAGAAGTGTCCAAAATAGTAATGTAACATTGTGACTCATTCCGAATAGTGTGCTCATGATGTACGAGCCTCCTTTTGAAGAGTGCCGATTGTTATGAATGATTCCAAATATAGCGTTTCCAAAACAAACTTGAATACTTGTCGACAACTTGAATTAAAAAAACTTTGTATCCTTGCAGCTTGCCGTTACGAATGCGGCAAGCTGACATGCAAGGTACGGTTCGAGTCGGCGAAGTAGGCTGAGACAACCTGCTGGATCGTATGAGTATCCTTCGACTGGAGTCCTCTTACGATCGTACGGTGCTTCTCAATTACAGTGAACAGCTTCGCTTCTCCCTCAGAGAATATTTCTTCCGTTGTCATCAGCATGACGGTCTTTACGATCAGTCGAATGCTCGTCCACAGATGCATGATCCGTTTATGCTCCGCTGCAGCAATGATCGCTTCATGGAACGATAAATCCTGATATGCGAATTCAACGGCATCATTGTACTTAACCGCGAGTTCCATCTTGTCGATAATCTGCAGAAGCGTCAGAATCAGACCATCTGTGTTCACGATGGCGAGCCGCTGCTGGACAAAGCTCTCAATGAGATAGCGAACATCGTACAGCTCTTCGACATCGATAAGACTAAGCCCTAAGACAACAGCCCCCATGCGCTCCAAGCGAATAAGCCCTTCGTTAGAGAGCGTTTTCAATGCTTCGCGAACGGGAGAGCGGCTGGTGCCGAAGTCGGCAGCCACTCGATTCTCTGATATAATTTCGCCCGGCTTGATGGAGCCGTTAATAATTTGCAATCGCAGCTCACAGGCGATGGATTCCCCAAGGGATGCGCCCTGCAGCCACTGTTTCGGATAGTGTATCATGCGTGAACTCTCCTCATGATTGGTTTCCTGAACCCATATCTCACTTAACAGATTTGGTTCTGATTGTACCACAGTGCTGCATGGCGCGAGCATCGGGCTTGTGGTGATTCTATCTTCGCTATCGAAATAGGAAATGACTATTCCTTCGTTACCACTTGATGTCCGCCGAACTCATTGCGCAGTGCAGCAACTACCTTACCGTGGAAGGAATCGGACTCAAGCGAACGATATCTCATGAAGAGGGACATCGCGATAACTGGTGCGCTTGCTTGCAGCTCCAGTGCAGTTTCCACTGTCCATTTGCCTTCGCCAGAGCTTTGCATAACGCCGCGAATGCTGTCCAGCTTCGGATCTTTGGAGAAAGCATTTTGCGTCAGATCCATCAACCAGCTGCGGATAACCGATCCGTTAGACCATACGCGTGCAACTTGTTCGTAATCGAAATCGAAGTCGCTCTTGTCCAATACTTCGAAGCCTTCCGCGATCGCCTGCATCATTCCATATTCAATACCGTTGTGAACCATTTTCAGGAAATGTCCACTTCCGCTCTTGCCTGCATACAAATATCCTTGATCTACCGCAATGTCCTTGAACAGTGGCTCAAGTGTAGCGAATACTTCTTGGTTGCCGCCAATCATGAAGCAGCCGCCTTCAGCTGCGCCAGATACTCCGCCGGATGTTCCGATATCGAAGTAATGAGCACCCAGTGCATGCACTTTCTCGCCTCTAGCGATGGATTGTTTATAATGTGAATTTCCTCCGTCAATGACAATGTCACCTGGAGAGAGAAGAGGAAGCAGTGTGTCTACCACTTGATCCACGATTTCTCCAGCCGGAACCATCATCCAGATGATCTTGGGAGCATCCAGCTTCGATACGAGTTCTTCAATTGTATCTGCAGGAATTGCTCCTAGGTCAGCTGCTTTTTGACGTTGTTCAGCATTTACATCAAAAGCGACTACCTGATGCTTGTGCTGCAATATGTTATCTACGAGGTTGAAACCCATTTTTCCAAGGCCAATCATGCCTAATTTCATGCTGTATTCACTCCTGTGATCATGCTGTAAAGTACAACAAGTATACTTGTATACAACTTAGTGTGATCTTATCTTACTGTCTTCTTGCCTATCTGTAAAGTGGAAATTGTAAGCGCTGTATCTCGGCTCAGGGGTATGCTGTCTCTTTTAGAGTGATTCTTAGTGGCGGAAATTATGTATCTATATAGTAAGTGTGGATAAAAACATGACATAGCAGGAATTAGCCAACGCCGTCCATGTCAGCCAGCAGACGATCGTGCTAATTGAAAAGGGGAATTCAATCCATCTCTCCAGCTATCATCATGATCACGAAGACATTAACGATTATTCAGAGAATGTGTTGATGTGTTAGGATACCAAAGTAAATGATGTGATGTAAGGTATTCTGTTTGTGATCATGTATATATTCCCAGTGCTATAATAAGAATAAATAAAGAGTCGGCTGCAACCGACTCCTACACCCTACACAATAGCCGCTTTTAAGGGCGGAAGGCTTTTTGGAGCAAAAATAGACCGCATCCTTTAACCTAGGGCGGTCTATTTCTGTTTGTTGAAGTACTGTTTCTGAAAGTGAAATGAAAATATTGTTGACAACTCATATTTTCAGATGTAATATTTTCAACAACAAATGACAACTTCATACTACCTTATCAAGAGCGACTGAGGGACTAGGCCCTATGACGTCCGGCAACCTTACCTGTGAGTAAACGGTGCTAAATCCTACGGAATGATTCCATTCTGAGAGATAAGTGTGGCGATACTGCCAATTCAGCCTCTTTCTCTCTTAGGGAAAGAGGCTTTTTAGTTTTCATCCAGGTGATAGCAACAGAATGGCGGGGTGTGTGAAATGATTGAAATTCGGAGTTTGGTTAAGGAGTATCGAAGCAAGACATCGACCGTCATCGGCGTAAATAACGTCTCTCTTCGAATCAATAGGGGAGAAATTTACGGGATTATCGGACGAAGCGGTGCTGGGAAAAGCTCGTTGCTGCGCTGCATCAACCTGTTGGAGGAACCTACATCTGGGAGTATCCTCGTCGATGGCGTTGATTTGACGAAGCTGCAAGGAGAGAGCTTGCGACAGGCAAGACTGAAGATCGGCATGATCTTTCAGCACTTTCATCTTATCCGCTCCAAGACGGTATTTGAGAATATTGCATTTGCTCTGAAGGCCAACAACAAGTCGAAGGCAGAGATTGAACCGCGTGTCCTTGAATTGCTTGAAATGGTCGGCTTGGCTGACAAGCGAGATGTATATCCTGCTCAGCTCAGCGGTGGTCAGAAGCAGAGAGTAGGCATTGCCAGAGCGCTGGCGAATGAACCGCATGTGCTGCTGTGCGATGAAGCAACGTCTGCGCTGGATCCTGAGACGACACAGTCAATCTTGGAGCTGCTGAAGAAAATCAATCGCGAGCTTAACCTGACGATTGTATTGATTACGCACGAAATGGAAGTGGTGAAGGACGTCTGTGACCGGATGGCGGTGATGCAGAACGGCAATGTGGTAGAAGAGGGGCCGGTATATAACATTTTCTCTGATCCACAGCATCCGATGACGCGCTCGTTCATCAGCAGTCTGTTCCAATTCAATCTTCCAGAACGATTGATTCAGCATTGCAAAGGAACGATCGTGAAGATTCACTTCGTGGCGCCGCAAGCGGAGGAAGCAATCATTACTGATGTAATGACGAACTTCAAGGTTAGAGCAAATATTTTGCATGGCAAAATTGAATACATCCATGACAACCCGCTAGGCATTCTGATCTTGGAGCTGAATGGAGAAGTATCAGAGCTGCGGCAAGCACTCGACTACATCGAAGAACGAACCTATCGATTGGAGGTCATCCATCATGCTGAGTGATTCGATCATCCAACTGCTGCCGGACTTGGGCAAGGCATTTGTCCAGACGCTCTATATGGTTGGAATTTCGCTGTTTGCTGCCATAATTCTGGGTCTTCCCATTGGAATTCTGTTATTTGTAACCGATAAGGGGCTATTCCTCGAAAATGCATTTACGAAAAATGTATTAGGCTTCATCGTCAACATGATTCGCTCAATTCCGTTCATCATCTTGCTGGTGACACTGCTGCCTTTGACGAAGCTCATTGTTGGCTCAACGATAGGACCGACGGCTGCTTCTGTATCGCTCTCGATTGCGGCAATTCCGTTCTTCGCCCGCTTGGTAGAGACGGCGCTGCGCGAGATTGACAAAGGTGTCATCGAAGCGGCAATCTCCATTGGTGCAACACCGTGGATGATCATTAGGGATGTACTTCTCCCTGAAGCGAAGCCAGGCATCATGCAAGGCGTGAACATTACGGCAATCAGCCTCGTCGCTTATTCGGCAATGGCCGGTACAGTCGGTGGAGGCGGAATCGGTGATTTGGCGATTCGGTTCGGTTATTACCGTTACGACAATACGGTCATGTTCACAACCGTGATTGTCCTGATCTGCCTTGTGCAGCTCATTCAGTACGGCGGAGACTTTATAGCGAAGAAAGTAGACAAGCGATAATGCATTCGCTGTTAATCATTGAAGTCATCCCTTAGGAAGCGACAGAAGAATATGCTCCGAGATCACGCCACCTTCTTGGTGCTGAAAAAGGGACATAAGGTACCAAACCTTTACTAAAAACATATACGGAGGTCATCAACATGAAGAAAACAGCTCTCATTCTTTCTCTTATTCTAGCAATTGGCTTGCTGGCCGGATGCGGCAGCAAAGACGCATCAACGGGTTCAGGAGACGCAAAGCAGGAAGAAAGCAAAGCAATCAAGATCGGCGCAACAGCAGGCCCTTATAGCGATATGATAACGAAGGCGATTAAGCCGATATTGGAGAAGAAAGGCTATTCCATTGAGTTGGTTGAATTCGGAGATTATGTGCAGCCGAACTTGGCATTGTCGAATGGAGATTTGAATGCGAACCTGTTCCAGCACAAAATCTACATGGAGAACTTCGCGAAAGAAAATAAAATTGAGTTGTCCGAGCTTATTTCCGTACCGACGGCTCCAATGGGCATTTACTCGTCCAAGTTCAAATCTTTGGATGAAGTTGCTGACGGGAGTACAGTAGCGATTGCGAACGATCCGACGAACCTGGCGCGTACATTGGGATTGTTGCAAGATGCAGGACTCATTACAGTGAATAAGGACATCGATCCACTGCGTGTATCGGAGAAGGACGTGAAGGACAATCCGAAGCATCTTGTTCTACAGCCAATCGAGGCTGCTCAGCTTCCGCGCGCAGTAGACAGCGCTGACCTGTCTCTTGTTCCGGGCAACTTCGCACTTGCTGCGAAAATGAACCTGCTCGATGCTCTGAAGCTCGAAAATATGCCGGATGATTACCGCAATCGTGTCGTTGTGAATACAGCTGATTTGGACAAGCAATTCGCGAAGGACTTGAAGGAAGCTGTTGAATCCGCCGAATTCGAGAAAACAATAGATGAACAGTTCAAAGGCTTCGGCAAACCAGAGTGGATGCTGAAAAGGAAGTGACATCGATGACGAAGGAAGAGCAAGCTATCGTCGTTAGAGGTACGCCGGCAGTCTATCATTGTGAAGCGGGCATTTTGGACAAGCTAGATACATTATTGGCACCGTATCAATGCAAGCGAGTGATCGTCGTGCATGGTGATCGCTCCTTGGAGGCGGCGCAGCCCTATTGGCCGAAGGAGACGAACACAACACTGTTATATCTCCGTTATCAAGGGGAATGCACATTGCAGGAAGCGCATCGGATTGCATGCTATGCCCAGGCTGAACGAGCGGATGCCATTCTTGGACTCGGCGGAGGCAAGGTAATGGACTTGGTCAAGGCAGCAGGCAATACATCGGGGCTGGATACGATTCTCGTGCCGACGCTCGCCTCGAATTGCGCAGCATGGACGCCGCTCAGCGTGTTCTATAACGAAGAAGGACAATTCACACGCTATACCGTATTTCCGAAAAGCACACTTATGGTGCTGCTTGAACCACGCATAGCCTTGCATGCACCTGTTGATTATCTGCGCGCAGGGATTGCCGATACATTAGCGAAATGGTATGAGGCGGATGTACTCATTCGTGGTTTGAAGCATCGTTCAGCCGCTGTGCAGGTTGCGCATCTTACGGCTCGTCTATGCCAGACTGCACTTCTGGAACATGGACGGCAGAGCATTCACGACGCAGAGCAGAAGCAGCTATCCGATGCGTTCGTAGAGGTAGCGGAGACGATCATTATGACAGGCGGCCTTGTTGGCGGCTTCGGCGATCATCTTGGTCGAATAGCTGGAGCACACTCGGTTCATAATGGTCTCACTGCTGCGCCAGCGACACATCATTTGCTGCACGGCGACAAGGTCGCGTACGGCATCCTCGTTCAATTGGTGCTGGAGGATAATGTTGCGGAAGTGAAGAATTTGCTGCCGTTCTACGAAGATTTGGGCTTACCTTATCGATTAGGTGACCTTGTATTATCTGTGGAAGACCGTCCAACGTTGGAGAGCATTGCGCGGCAAACGACTCTCCCACAGGAATCCATACAGTTGATGAGGCCGGAAGGCGTAACCTCGGACGAGGTATATGAGGCAATCGTGAAGCTGGAGCAAATTGTATCGTGAGGAAGGAATAAAGCGCCATCTGTCCGTAAAAATGCGGCGGATGGCGCTTTATTGTCATGTAATGCGTGTTTCGCGGTATCTCGTTGTGTCTACGCATCATATATAAGTTTGCTTACGAAGCTAGCTGTCCATGTTCTTTCGGTTTGCGCTGCAATAACTTTACCCCTCCAACAATAACAGTCGTCAGTAGGATGACCGCAGTCAAGATAAGCAAGAGCGCATGGATTGAATCTGATATAGCTGGACCCCCGTTCACTAAGTTCATAATGCCAGTTACGGCATAGGTGCCAGGGGAGAATTCACTGATTTTCTGATAGAAAGATGGCAGCAGCTCGCGCGGCAGCAGTGCTCCCGAGGTGATCAACTGGATCGATAGCAACGCAATATTGACCCATGCACCGGCATCGCTAAAGATGTAAAAGGACAGCTGAGCGACAAATAGAAACGTAATGACGTAAGCGAGTTGGAACAGCCACATCATACCGAAGCCTTGTTGGGAATGAACCCCCATCAGCGCCACCATTCCCGTGCCAACCGTTGTAATGATCAGGGAGGCTACAATATTGAGCAGGGAGCGAGCTGTCAGGAGTGTCCATTGGCCACATTTTTGTCTGATAGCTTTGGCAGCCTTATTCATTTCCATGGTGAACTGCATGCAGCCAACGAAGGAAGCCAGCAGCAGCATCATGGGAACCATCGTCCACGAGAAGTTCGAGATGGGATGAACGTTATTCATTTCGGCTACGACGCGTGCAGACATGGATTCGGATAGGCTGCTTGCCTGCGACTGTGGAACATGTACCTGCTCCAGTACTTGAGTCATGCCCGTACGAACCGCATGTTCATTGATTGAAGTCGTAATTTGGCTGGAGACAGATTGCATTACACTTTTGACCATGCTTGGATTGGATTCGTTCACAGCATACGTGATGACAGCTTTCTGTGTCGGATCCGTTAGCTGCTTAGAGAAATTCCCTGAAATATGCATAACCATTTGCACCTTGCGTTCTTCAAGCTGTGTCATAGCCTGATCAAGACTCGCCTCCTCTTTCATGTGAAATGGCAGCTTCCCCATAATCGATTGCACCGCTTGCTTGCCAACCACTTGATCCTCATTCACTACGGCAATGGCTAACCGATTCACATTGTCTGTCAAATGATCGTACCCGGTTAGCCAGATCAGGCTGAACAGTACTTGAAAAGTAAGCGCAGTAATAAGGCCGATAATGACTGACGGCGACTGAATAGGTGAAGAAAAGTGGATTTTACAGACATTTTGTTCATGAATTAACACACCTCATTATTAATATTTATTTATTAATCAATAAATACGATGCCAAAAAAAGTGCGACCTCAAAAAGGCAGCAGAAGAAAGTGATTTCACTATGTTTTATTTAGATGGCCACGGAGATAAATTAGGCGCTTCAAGCACTTCTGACATCGTAATAATTAGACCTGAGCCGATGAACATACTGGCTGCGAATTTGGCATTCGGAATCCCGGCTTGTTCAAAGCGCCGTATGACCGTCTGGTGTATCGCAGTGAAATGGTCGCGCACCGAATCGCGGATTGCTGGCTCTGAAGTTGTAAATGCCTGCATCGTCACGAGCATCTCATCGCGATGGGTCTCAATGAGCTTCCCGAAGGCGCGTCCCATTGTCTCTACAAACTGTTCGGGAGGAGCATCCACGCTGGAGAAGGCCTCTTCAATCTTCTCTGTGGCGCGGTCGAGAACTGCGATGAACAATTCCTCTTTGGATTTAAAAAAGTGAAACACGTATGGCTGCGTTACACCAGCTGATTTGGCTATTTTGGCGGTTGTCGTCTTGTAAAAGCCATGTTCCGCAAAGGAGGCGACAGCAGCATCAATGATTTGATCCTTGCGAGATAGAGATGGGTCTTTTGGTGACATGTTGGTTCAACACCTTGTCAGAATTTTTTTGTTATTTATTAATCAATAAATTAATGTATGAGGGTTTATTTGTCAAGTGTGTATTAACAAGCAAATCGAAGAAGGACGAACCTGTAGGTAAGATCCCTTTAGTAGCTCGCCCTTCCGTTCACATAGAAGCGATAGACTCTTGTTAACTCATAACGTAGTATCTACATATATTCAGCCGGTTCATTTAAAGAGTACAATGTGATATTTTGTCTGTAAATAATAGTGGATTCGCTTGAAATCATCAGGCGTTAGCTCAGCCAGTGATTTACTCCGTTCCTTGCCCAATATGATGCCAATCGTTTCAGCTGCAAGGGCGGTGTTGGGCATGATGCGGGCGCTGCCATAGGCTTTGATGGTGGCTCCAATATTTTTGCCCGCGACGATGACGTTGTCGTAGGACTTGAGCAGAAAGGAACGAAGCGGGATGCCATAGCGATCAGGTTGGCCGAATCCGATTCCTTCCCGAATGCGCGTTGTACCTTGCAAGTCAAGCGAGTACCCGCCGATGCTCACATTGTCCCAGAACATGCTGCCATTCAAGACGTCGTGTTCATTCAGCACATATTTAGTCTCGAATCGGTTGTAATCCCGAATGTATAAATAATCAGGGAAGCCGTTCAGCTCTGCCTTCGAGAAACCCCAGATATGTTGACGCAGAAAATTCAAAATATACGGTGCTTCGGTCTTCGCCCTGTATAAGGCGGCTTGCACAGATGCCGGATTGGCAGGATCAACGTTATATACGAGCAGCGCGTTCATAATGGCCTCGCCATTACGCTGATAGACCGTGTTCATCCCACGGAGCATAAGTCCATTGTCGTGCGGCTTGTAGGTACGCATAATATTGCTGAATCCGGTAGCTTCGCTCCCATCCACATAGGTGTTTGGACCGTACTTTTTGATGAGGTTCTGGAGAGGGTAACTGGCAAGGACGGCTTGGTGAAGCATACTCCAATTCACGTGCTTGAACTTGAGCATCAGCGTAGCGGCCATGTAGTCTGGCTTATTGTTCTTGCCGTCGTACAGGCTCTCCATGCCTGGAATTCGCTTCTCGCCAAGCTTGCTGGTGAGGGCACTGAAGTCGGTGTTCTCCACCCAATATTTAGACTGAACCGTATAGATTTTTCCGTCTGCAGCAGTATAGGTGAGGGAGTGGATTGATTTTTCCTTTTTTTCTAGCTCAAATTGTACAGATTGAATCGCAATGCTGCTTCGGAGAGGGATGCCTTGAATGAGGTGTTCGTAATAATTCTCGAACTCCACGGGCTTGCGAATCGTGCCCTTATCGTACCCGTCGAAGAGAGGCTTAATGCTGCCTTGTACAAGGCTGTGACCATGCTTGTCGAAGGGTTCGTCGAGGAACCACATTTCCCCTTCGATGAGCTCTCCGCCTGGCTTGCTGCGGGGATCCAGGATGAGTACATTCAAGCCAAGATCATGGGCTGCCTTGGCAAGCAGAACGCCTTGAATTTCGCTGCCGATAACGACAATATCGTAGTGGCTGCATAGAGTACCGCAAGGGATTGAAAAGAGGCTTGAGCGGAAGATGCGGGGGTAATCGTGTGGGTAAAAAGAGCTGCAATCAGGATGGAAAATAAGGCGTGTATTCCCTTCTGTACGTAGTTCATGAAGGCGGGATGCCTCCTCTTCTTAAAGTGTAAAAACATGAAAAAATTACCTATGACGTCATGCTAGCACAGCCCTATATGCAGATCAATATGGTTCCTGTAGCGAAGCAGGGGAAATTTATTTTTGGAAAAATTGAACTTGACTTTTCTTCCTGAATGTGTGTAACATTATTCCCATATTCATCAGGCGATGACCAAAGACATGATTTCCAGCACGAGCTGTCCAGAGAGAGAAGCGATTGGTGCAAGCTTCTTCAGTTACGGTTGTGGAATTACCCCTTTGCAGCCGTGATGTTGAACCTGAGGGTGAGCATTTGGAAATGGTACTGGTACCATTGCAATCCGCTTCTCAGCAGTAAGCATCACCGACCCATCCTCGTTACCGGATGTCCAATGAAGGATCTTGCAATTGCAGCGAATGGCGGCTTATCCCGTTCCAACATGCAATGCAGGATTGAATTAGGGTGGAACCACGAGACAGAACGCACTCGTCCCTTTCGGGAGAGATGCGTTTTTTTGCGTTCTCCAGGGGCGTTCATCATTTCAGGTATGAATATGAGGAAAGGGAGGCTGAAGCATGGAGATCAAGGTAACATTTCCAGACGAATCGAACAGGGGGTATTTGCAAGGCACGACCATCGAAGAAGTTGCAGCATCGATTAGCACAAGCTTGAAGAAGCAAGCACTGGCCGGAAAAATGGACGGTACGCTCGTGGATGTCGACACTGCGATCGAGCATGACAGCCTCGTCGAGATCGTCACGGCAGACAGCAAGGATGGTCTGGCCATCATTCGCCACAGTACAGCACATGTAATGGCGCAAGCCATTCAACGCATATATGGAGCCGATGCAGTCAAGCTGGGAATCGGCCCAGTCATTGAAGATGGATTCTATTACGACATTGATATCGCGAAGCCATTGTCGACAGAGGATCTGACAGCGATTGAACAAGAGATGTCGCGTGTCATCCAAGAAAATCTGCCGATTAAGCGCGAGGTTGTCAGCCGGGAAGAGGCTATTCGCTTATTTACCAAGCGGGATGAGCCATTGAAGCTGGAGTTGATTCATGACCTGCCGAAGGACGCAGTTATCAGCATTTACAAGCAGGGTGAATTCGTGGATTTATGCCGAGGCCCACATGTTCCGTCCACAGGCCGCATTAAGGCCTTCAAGCTGATGAAGGTATCCGGCGCGTATTGGCGTGGGGATTCGAATAACAAAATGTTGCAGCGCGTATACGGAACTGCCTTTGCGAAGAAGGATCAACTGGAAGAATATTTGCATATGCTTGAAGAAGCGAAGAAGCGCGATCATCGCAGGCTTGGAACAGAGCTTGGACTGTTCATGTTCTCCGAGGAAGCGCCTGGTATGCCTTTCTACTTGCCGAACGGGATGACGATTCGCACAGAGCTTGAGGATTTCGCGCGAGGACTTCAACGAAGACGCGGCTATGACGAGGTGCGCACACCGCTTATGATGAACAACCGATTGTGGGAGCAGTCGGGTCACTGGGATCACTACAAGGACAATATGTATTTTACGAAAGTAGATGATACGACGTTTGCACTGAAGCCGATGAACTGCCCGGGGCATATGCTCATTTACAAAAATGGGCAGCACTCCTATCGTGAGCTTCCAATTCGACTTGGCGAGTTCGGTCAAGTACATCGGCATGAAATGTCCGGCGCCTTGAACGGTATGCTTCGGGTTCGTACGTTCTGTCAGGATGATGCTCATCTGTTCGTCCGTCCGGATCAGATCGAAGAGGAGATCGGCAAGGTTATGGCCTTAATCGATCACATCTATAAGGTGTTCGGCTTCGAGTATAAGATCGAGTTATCTACGCGGCCGGAGGATTCGATGGGCTCAGAGGAGCTGTGGAATGAGGCGGAGCAGGCATTGCAGCACGTGTTGGATAAGCGCGGCGTCGAATATCGTGTTAATGAAGGGGACGGGGCCTTCTATGGGCCGAAGATCGACTTCCACATCCTGGATGCACTCAAGCGGAGCTGGCAGTGCGGCACGATTCAGCTGGACTTCCAGATGCCGGAGAAATTCGACCTGTCCTATATCGGAGAAGATAGCCTGAAGCATCGGCCTGTTGTTATTCACCGTGCGGTGTACGGTTCGATTGATCGGTTCATTGGCATATTGACAGAGCACTATGCAGGAGCATTCCCGACATGGCTTGCGCCCGTTCAGGTGGCGGTACTGCCTGTATCGGATCTCTTCGCCGACTACGCGTATGAAGTGAAGGAATCGCTGGAACAGGCGGGTATTCGGGTACAAGTGGATGCGCGCAATGAGCGTCTAGGCTTCAAAATACGCGAAGCGCAGCAGAGCAAAGTTCCTTACATGCTCATTGTAGGAGAGCAGGAGCAGGCGAGCGGAAGCGTGTCCGTCCGCAAGCGGGGCGAGGGCGATCTGGGAACGCAGCCAATTCAACAACTTGCTGAACTGATTGAAAAGGAAATAATAGCGAAGGTGTAGAATACAATCTCATGAATTCGCATTTGAAAGCGAAGGAGATGAGTAGCATGAATAATACAGGCTTGCGAACCTATACACAATTGGATGCTGACCAGCTTGAAGCACTGCACAGATTGGAAGACATTTGCAATGAACACGATCAAATCATTTTGAAGTTGAACTGGGATTCACTTCGTGCACGCACGGGTGATGTCGCTAACGACTATGTGTATATTGTAGATGGTGAAATTGTCGGATTTCTCGGCATCTATCAGTTCTGTGCCTCAGAAGTAGAGATAAGCGGGATGGTGCATCCCGACTATCGGCGTCAGGGCATATTCAGTCAGCTTGTTAAGGAAGCTCAGCAGGAGTGTAGGAGACGTCAGGTGGAGAAAATCATCTTCATTTGCGCTCGACCTTCCTTATCCGGCAAGGAATATTTGGAGAGCATCGGTTCGAAGTGCAGCTTCTCCGAATATTGGATGACACTTACTGGAGAGCATGTGCAAGACGTCGATCATCCCCCTGCAAAAATTGAATTACGTCAGGCAGAGATGGGGGATATGGCTCTTCTCACGCGATTGAACATGGACGGATTCGATATGAATGAGGAAGATGCAAGAGGGTATGTAGAGACGGCGATGCTCTCACAGCAGGATTATATTTTTATTGCAGACTGCCAGCAGGAGAACGGAGAATGGCTGCCTATCGGGAAGATTCATGTTATGCGGGAAGAAGGCAGTGCGTTTCTATTCGGCTTCAGTATTCAACCTGAGCATAGGGGCAGAGGATACGGACGTTGGATTCTTCGCAGTATTATTGAGCGCATGAAGGAGCAGCAGCCAACTGCCAAGATTGAATTAGAAGTTGCAGTTGAGAATGAGCGGGCACTAGGGTTATACACGTCATGCGGGTTCCACGTGCGGAATGTCAATGATTATTACGTATTAGAGCTAACGTCGGAGAGAGTGGAACATGCAGCTTCCGACAATATTGTAGTCAAATAGCCAAAGTAACGGATGTTATGAAGCCGTTAAATAAGGTAAGGCGAAGAGATTCGTTAATTTACGTAAGCAGAGTGGCACAGAAAGTGAAGTGCTGCTCTGCTTTTTTGTTGTCTAAAGGAAAGGTTTGGATGTAAGGGCTCTGCTTCAGTTAAATTACTTAAGGAACTTGTAAGAATGGAGTAAGAAAAAAGAGAACTCCAAGCTGTACGATGAAAGTAAGTCAAACAGATCACGATTTTCATACAGGAAGGATTTGATTGTTCATGATCTCCACCTTGGGCAACAAAATGCTGCAGTCATTGTGGATGACGTGGGAGGCTGTATTTGAAATGTTTACGCCTCTGCGAAGTATATATCAGTCTCAGTTCGGAATATGTAAGATTGTCGTACGGATGCATCGAGGCACCTGCATTCGCTGTGAGGATGGAACCTCTATTCATAAAGGCGACTATGTATGCGAGATTCATCTAGATAACCGGGAGGTGCTGGAGCTGTCTCGCTCCGTTGGGGCGGATCGGGCTGCACTTGTTACGGCGCGCAGGCTGCGTGATGCATTGAAGCAGGTCGGCCATGCTGTGAATACGAATCCGGAAATGGCTAAGGTAAAGGCGCTGACTGGGATAACACTGCTTCATCGCGGCATCACTTATGGATTAGGCTTCGAGCTGCACCCTTTGGAGACGAAGTGGATGCAGCGAGTATCCACCATATATCTGCGTTTGCTGCTCCGCATGCTGAATCCGGAGGGAGCCAAGCGCTTGAAGCAGCAGCGATCGAAGCTGGTGCCGAAGATGCTGTTGATGTCACGTTCAGCACTTGTGAATCGATATGTAAACGGGGAGAAGGGATAAGAGCATGGATAACCTTATCGCAGGAATATTAATTGCACTAATCGCTATTTATATGGGGCTTCCCTTTTTATTAACACGAATCTGCGGATGGGGTGTATTTCGCAAGGCGGGACGGAAGCGGGCACATCGTCATGTCGCATTTACGTTCGATGATGGACCAGACCCTGATTACACGCCAGAGCTGCTTGACTTATTGCGTGAGCGGGGCGTGAAGGCTACCTTTTTTGTTCTGGGCAGCAAGGCAGAGAAGTATCCCGAGCTTGTGAAACGCATGCATGAGGAAGGCCATCAGATTGGCATTCACAATTATACGCATATGCCGAATTGGGTCATGACGCCTCGGAACATCAGACGCGAGCATGTGGAACGTTCTGCGGACATTATTGAACGCATTACAGGAGAGCGGCCAACCTTCTATCGTCCTCCATGGGGGATACTGAATTTAGGCGATCTGTTTCTGCTGCGCAAATCGTATCGGCTCGTATTATGGTCGATTATTGCGCGGGATTGGAAGCTGGATACGGGGGAACGCAACTTGCGCAAGCTGCTGTCTGAGCGTATTGAGCCAGGTGCAGTTATCGTACTCCATGACAGTGGGGATACGTTCGGCGCTGACAAGGAAGCCCCCGGACAAATGTTAACGGTGCTGCGCGATATATTGCACGAGGCTGAACGTAGAGGGCTAAAATGCGTACGCACGGATGAATTGATCAGGCTGGAGCATGCGTAGTAAATAGGGAAGGTATTGAGAATATAGTATTATTCTTAATACTTCAGCCTGAGAGAGCTCATTGGTCATACGACGTGTTAGGCGTTAAACGCTTCGGTAATGTCCTCGTACCAAGCAGGCCTTTCTATTTGGATTCGGCTTTGTTCAGAGGCATCGAGATTTAATTGGGTGAGGTGTATCCCGTAAAGCTTGCTGTTAAAGTCTGTGTTAAAGTAGTAGCTGCGATTGGTATGATCGCGGTATACACACCACTGCGTCCAATCGTATATGGTGCTGGAGCCCTTCTTATAGACCGTTCCGCTAGGGACCGTGAGTGTTTGCAAGATTTGTCTGGCTAACCCGATGCTTTCCTTCGTGTTGGCAGGACGGAAAGTCGTTTTCTGCAGGAATGCAGATCGAGCAAAGCGGGATTGGGGAGTCGGATCGCCTGGAATTCCAAGCTGGCCGCTGCCGTAGAGGTCGCCTCCACAGCTGGTTTGCGCATTGTTTTCCAGGCTTAAGTGCTGATATAGCTCTTGATTGGCAAGATGCCAAGGATATGTAGGCTCATTCGTCAACACGCCCAGTTTGCTCGGGTAAATTTTCATCTCCCCCTCAGTGAACTCTACGATTAAATGATTGCCTGATGCATCACTAATAATATAATGCAGTAGCGCATAGGCGGACGGATATAGTTCTGAAATATTAATGACGTTCAAATCAGCTAAAGCAGCCTTTACCTCATGGGTATTTTTGTAATTCCCCAATAGATACGGAACAAAATTGGAGTTATAAAGGATGGGGGTATCTGGTCGAGGCATGGGATATTTGCTGCAGGACAACCACAGCCCGGCAACGGAAAGTCCATGCTCGTTCAAGCCGTCGGAGTAAAAGATGAAGTCTTCAATCAGATCGCCTGCTCCAACAAACCCGTATTTGTTTTTCCATTTCATTTCGTTTCCAGGAAGATTGGCTTCAGGAAAAGGCTGCCCGCGAGGTACAAAATTGACGATGGAATTGAGTTTCAATGTCCAGTCCATTGTTCTTGCAGAGACGATACCGCCATTCTTCGACTTTCGCGGTATCGATATATTTGTGCACATTCCAATTCCTCCTTTTCATTTTCTTAAATCGCGTACTTTTATATCTTATTAGCGGCACACAAAAAGAATCCGCCTATTTCCGGCGGACTCCTCCATAATGTTCGACAATTGGAACGACAACGATATTCATGGTATGACAGAAAGGCAAGCGACGCTTGGGTGACTCGATCCTGCTGCCGAGAGAATAGTTCCGGAAGCAAGTCCTCTCGCGGCATGACATACATTCTCCGCATGGGTAATGGCAGAGATAACAGCGATCCCGTCTGCACCAGCTCGAATTACATGTGGCGCACGCTCTGCCGTAATGCCGCCAATGCCTACGATCGGAAGTGAAGTTATCTCTGTTAACCTCTGAATGATTGCAGTGCCTTGCGGCTCAAGAGCATCCTCTTTGGAAGCAGTCGAATAAATCGGCCCAACGCCGAGATAATCGGCGCCTTGTTCCTCAGCCAGCAGAGCCTCTGCTGCCGAATGAACGGACACGCCGAGTATTTTATTGCCGATGCGATCCCTGACTTGCGCCGCTGGCTCGTCGTTCTGGCCGACATGAACCCCGTCCGCATTCAAGGCAAGCGCCAGCTCTACATCATCGTTCACGAGGAAGGGGATGCTGTGTCTTCTGCATACCGACTGAATGCGCATTGCGAGTTCTTTCTTAGCTGTTGTCTTCAGCGCGTTTGCGCCTTTTTCCCGAAACTGTATCATCGTAGCCCCTCCGCGAATGGCTTCCTCGACAATCGATCCAGGGTCTGCCTTGCAATTGGCGCTGCCGAGCACAAGGTACAGCCGCAAATAGGAACGCATGCGGGCATCTGCTACGCGACTCTCTACACTTGTCATCTGACCACCTCATCCATCTGCCGCCGCCGATATGCCCAGTGGTTTGTCGGGCCGTTGCCGCCGCCAAGCCCGAATGTCTCCTCAATTGCTGCCTGAATATAATGCCGCGCAGTACGAACCGCTTCATTGGGAACAGTGCCCTTCGCAAGTTCTGCCGTAATCGCTGCCGAGTAAGTGCAGCCCGTGCCATGAGTATGCTTGGTCATGATTCTGCGGCCTTCCAGCAGTGTGAAGCGGGCTCCATCATAGAGTAGGTCAACAGCCAGCTCGGTCGTCATGTCGTGGCCTCCCTTGATGACGACCAACTTGGCGCCGTAATCAGCAATTCTTATCGCAGCCTTGCACCGATCTTGCAGGGTAACAATCTTCATTCCTGCAAGCGCTTCTGCTTCCGGGATGTTCGGCGTAACAATCAGCGCAAGCGGCAGCAGGCGATTCTTCATGGCCTCTATGGCATCTTGCAGCAGCAGCTCTGCGCCTCCCTTGGCTATCATGACCGGGTCGACGACAACGTTGTTCAAACCGAATGCTTCAAGGCGATTCGCTACTGTCTCAATAATGTCTGCGCTGAACAGCATCCCTGTTTTGACAGCATCGACCCCAATATCTTCTACGACGGCATTTATCTGTTCAGCAGCGGCTTCAGGAGATAGCGGGTATACGCCGTGAACACCAAGCGTGTTCTGTACCGTCACAGCCGTAATCGCTGACATGCCGAATACGTTCAGCTCTTGGAAGGTCTTGATGTCAGCTTGAATGCCGGCGCCGCCACCGCTATCGGAACCGGCAATCGTCAATGCTCGTGCGACCATCATAGCCATACCTTCCTTCTAGCGGAGGCTTGGCGAGGGGTGATTGTTGATGCCGCCGTATCGAATAGGTCGATCTCAGCCAAGGCATCAAGAAATGCGGTCTGGAAGCTGCCAGGTCCTCGGTGACCCGCTGTTCGATAGGCATGGGCGGCTGCGCACCCATAATAAGACATCGCTGCGGCTCCCGCCAGCAATAAATCAGACTCTATTGCGGCAAATGCACCGATGACCGATGTTAGCAGGCACCCGCTTCCCGTTATGCTCGTTAATATCGGATGACCGCCCGCAATAACGTAGCCGGTTGTGCCGTCTGTAATGACATCCTCTTTGCCCGAAATGGCAACGATGGTGCCGAATCGATCGGCTGCCCGCGCAGCAAGATCGAACAACGCTTCAGGGGAGCGAAGGGAGCTTTCAGACTCCACGCAATCCACGCCCTTGATCTCGCCAGCTTCCCCCATAAGCTGGGCAATTTCCGCGGCATTGCCGCGCACGATCGAGACGCGCAATTCCTTGAGCATCTTCACAGATACCTTCGTCCGATACGGCGTTGCGCCTGCGCCTACTGGATCGAGAATAACGGGAATGCCATGTACATTCGCCGACCGCCCTGCGATTAGCATAGCTTCTATCATGTCGGTATCGAGCGTGCCAAGGTTCAATATTAGCGCATCTGCTGCCTTGGCCATGTCCGCTACCTCTTCCTTGGCTGAAGCCATTACAGGTGAGGCGCCAATGGCTAGCAGACCGTTAGCGGTAAAGTTGGCGACGACGATATTCGTCATATTGTGGATGAGGGGGCGCCGTTCCTTAATACGTTGGGGAAAGAGAGGCATATCATTCATCCTTGTTTCACCTCTGCCTTCTCCGTCAAGCCTACCGGCCAGTCTTCTACTTGATAAGCCATGTCCCAGAATAGATATTCCAACTGGCAGCTAGTCAGAAAATGCTTCTTCAGCTGCTGCTTGCGTGCTTGCGACAGCGATTCTGCCCATTCATCCAGCATTCGGCGCATTTTGTCCGTAACTCCGCCGCCGAGGTCTCCATAGAAATGAATCCACTCATAGAACGGATGGGTCTCATCTGGATTCACTTCTTTTAGCAGACGTTGTCCGATCTCCGTATATGTCCATGGGCACGGCAGCATAGCCGCAATAATATCTTCCAGGGTTCCTTCATGGGCCACGGTAAGCATATGGGACACATAATGGCTCGCAGAAGGGGCGAGCGGGTAGCCTTGCAGTTCTTCGAACGTCACGCCTGCCACGTTACAAAAATTATGATGGGGGTGTGTCTCGCTATTCAGTACGAATGAGATTTGCTCGTTGAAAAGAGCCATTGTCTCTCGGTTGTCGCATTTGGAAATCGCAATGCCGTAAATCCGAATAAAGGCATTCAAATATTCAAAATCCTGCTTTACGTAGTGAATCAACTGTTCTTTCTTGACAGTACCCTCAGCAATACCTCGAACGAACGGATGCTCCATAATGGCGTCGTATATCGGCTCCGCTTCGTGTCTCAGTTCCTCCGTAAATGTAAGCATGAACAGCACCTCCGCATGATTGGATAGATGATGAATGCATGCTGAAATCTGGTCAAGGAGCACTTCGCGGCAGCCAAAAAAAGCCGCCCCGAAATGGAGCGGCTTCATCATGTCCATACAAAAAGACCATGAGGCCGGCTCCACTTCCCTCCGCCGGTATTACCCGGATCAGGTTCAAAGGGTCCAAGAATTCTTGTCTCAGCCGCCTATGCGGCTCCCCTAGTGGATTTCACGTCATATTCATCTTACGAACTACTTTAGCATTGATGGAGATAATTGTAAAACGTTAGTTTTCTGAACCATTCGGTCAAAACGATAATTTGTTAGTGCTTGGAGTGAAGATTCGTATTGCAATTGACGCTGCGACAACTGATACAATAACCTCATAAGGCGCCTTATGATACGTCAAGTGATAGAGGTTGATGATAGTGATGAGCAACATGATAGGAATCGACAAATTATCGCAGGAAATCGGTGTGACGAGCCGAACCCTGCGCCATTGGGAGTCGCAAGGGTTGTTTGCGAGTCAACGCGATACCAGTTCTGGCTGGAGGATGTATGATGAACAGACCGTGCTTGCAATCCGTATTACAGCATGGTTAAGAGGGTTCGATATTGGGATTAGCATGAGGTGACAATGCCGATGAGTAATCAGTGGAGTTATTCTCCAGCATCGATCAAATTCGTAACCCTTCCACCAATGAGAATGGCTTGCCATGTTGTCGTAAGCGCATCACCAGAAGAAGAAGCGATCGAATCATTAGTGGACTGGCTCGTGCAAGCTGAACTGCAAGGAACGGCACGGCTATTTGGAAAAAATGAAGAACCACTCCCTGACGTTGAATCGAACGTTTACGGTTATGGTGCATATGCCTCCATTCCAGAAAATATCGATATACCAAGTCATTTGGCGGAGGCTAGGTTCTCCGGCGGGGTGTATGCCATGATGGAGAGTACAGATGATATTACGGGATCGTGGCAATTATTGATGGATAAATTGAACGAGCATCCTGACTACGAGCCTGATTCGGAGGCAAGATTCTGCTTGGAGGAGCATATACGAAATGACAGCCCGGCAGGAAGCAGCAACGCTTATTGGCTGCAGTTATTCGAACCGGTTCGAAAGAAAATAAAATAATAAACATGAAATCCCCGGTGCAGTCGTTGCGCCGGGAATTGTGTATTTGGGGACAGGAGAGAGGGGGGGGCTCGCTTTAGGTTTTCTTTATTAAGAAGTCGAAGTTGCGAGCGGTCGCATGATGCGTTTGCGCTGATGGAATGTGGCAATTTCGGCTTGACCGCGTTGCTGAAGCATAAGAGCATTGTCCGCCACGTATTTGCCGACGTCGTCTGGAAAGTGAGAATCCGATGATAGGGTAAAGGGGACATCATGTCGAAGCAGTACATCAATAAAGGAGGAACTCGGACACATCTCCTTGACCGGGTAGCGGTAGAACAGTCCTGCATTTACCTCTGTAGCTGTATTTGTCCGTTTCAATGCTTGTGCGATTCGCTCGTAGTACGGGAGAAGCAGCTCCTCAGCTGGGCGATAATTAAATACTTTCAAATTGTCTAAATGGGCGGCAATATCGAACAGACCGCTGTTAATCATTCGTTCGACATCATCGAAAAAGCGTCCGTACAGTTCACACAGATCAACCTGATCGAAGCGGAACTGAGTCTCGGGATTATCGAATCCCCATCCATCCACATAGTGAATCGACCCGATCACGTAGTCCCAATCCGCCATCGCAATGAATGATTCCAAGTCCTTCTCTCCACCTGCAAAATAATCCGCCTCTAATCCGAGACGTAGCTCGACTCCCTGCTCGGCCCATCTGGGCTTTGCGGCCTGAATGGCAGCTGCGAAATTCTCCATCCGCTCGGTGCATACTTGATGCAGCCATGTATGCTGAAGGCGGCCTAGCGGGGAGTCGCCGATATCGAGGTGACGTTCGAAGTAGGGGAGCGTCTCTCGAAACCGATAGAGATGATCCACGATTCCGACCTCCCGCAGTCCTTTGCGCAGCGCTTCTTGCAAGTAGAGATCGAGCCATGATTCGTCATAAGCTCCTCGCTGCAGTCTTGTATGCATACGCGCATAACTCGCTTCGAGCCATGCGCGAGAATGTTGTGGTTCAGCAATTGGATGGAAGTGATCGAATGCTTGATTTGTACGATCAAGCCAGCGGAACGAATAAGGGCCTTCCTCCAAATGCATATGGTAGTCTACATAATACAGCATAATGATCGCATCCCATCCTATGTCATAGTGGCTCATTCGTGATGTATGAAGTGATGTGTTACTTCGACATATAACTTCGCTATGTTCTTATGGCTCGCAAGCCGTCGTAATCCAACCTACTTGCAATCCGCTGCGCTTCCATTTATCTGGCATAGGTGCATCGCATATGATGGCGGTGACCTTGCTCATGTCACAGATGCGGCACAACTGTGTCTCCCCGAGCTTGGTACAATCTCCAAGCACATATGCCTGCTCGGATTGCTCAATCATTAAGGTGGAGCAGATCGATTCTTCCATGTCGTAATCACTGATTCCCGCTGGTGTCATCCCTGCACAGGAGATGAACGCCTTATCGAAGTGGAAGCGTGTAAGCAGTTCACAGGTTAAGGCGCCTGCAATCGATTTCTGCTCTGGATGCGTAACTCCCCCGAGTACGATGACTTTGCCGTCAAATCGTTTGGCTTCCAGCCGTTCCATGAGCAGTTCGGCAGCAGGAATAGAATTCGTCACGATCGTAACGCCGACGACACCGCGTATGGCGCGAACAAGCTCAACAGTCGTCGTGCCTACATCGACCACGATTGTATCTCCATCTTGAATGAGCGCGGCCGCAGCTTCCCCGATTGCTTTCTTTGCCGACTGCTCGATGCTTCGTTTTTTATCAAAATGAGGTTCAATCTTCACATGCGAATACGCAACCGCGCCTCCGTACACGCGCTTAAGCATCTGCTTTGCTTCCAACTCGTCGAGATCCCTGCGAATGGTCTCGGGCGTAACCGTTAATACGCTGGCGAGGGAAGCAACTTGAATTTTGCCATGTCGATTCAGCTGTTCTAAAATATGCTGTCTACGTTCTTCAGGCAGTAGCATCATGAAGCGGAATCACGTCCTTCGGATGGAGGTATACCGTCGTGGTAGAGCCGACGCTCACCCAATCGGAATTGCGATGAATCTGATCGACGACGACATGCTGACCCTGAACCGTTAGTTCCATACGCGTAATGTTGCCAAGCATGGTCACATTGCGTACCGTTCCTGTTACGGCCATGCCGCCAACGAGCGGCTGCTCGCAGAACGTCTCTGGCCGAATGGCATACAGCTTGCTGTCTGCAAGCGTGTAGTCTGGTACGATTTGCCCTAAGGCTTCGGCGTTCCATACGTTATAGCTGCCAATGAATCTTGCGACGAACTCGCTGCTTGGCTGCGTATAAATCTCCTGCGGTGAGCCATGCTGCGCGATATTGCCTGCATTCATGATGTATATGTGATCACTGACGGACATCGCTTCTTCTTGGTCATGCGTAACTAGTACTGTTGTCATGTTCAATTCACGTTGAATGGAACGCAGCTGCTGCTGTAGGTTTTTACGAATTTGCGCGTCAAGCGCACTAAGCGGTTCGTCCAGCAGCAATACCTTTGGTTTCGTAACAAGCGAGCGGGCAAGTGCGACACGCTGCTGCTGCCCACCAGAGATCTCACGCGGGAAAGACTTCTCCTTCCCTTGAAGCCCGGTGAGATCAATCATTTCGCCAACAGCCCGGCGAATCGCATCACGCGGCATCTTCTTCATCGTCAAGCCGAAGGCAATATTGTCGGCCACTGTCATATTTGGGAACAGCGCATAGGACTGGAACACCATGCCTATCTCCCGATCCTTCGGTTCGATCGCCGTGACGTCCTTGCCATCAATGTGAATCGTCCCGCCATCGAGCGGAGTCAGTCCGGACAGGATGCGAAGCAATGTGCTTTTGCCGCAGCCGCTTGGGCCGAGGAGTGTCACCAGTTCGCCTTTTTGGATATGAAGATCAATGCTGTTCAGCACCTTTTGTTTATGGAACGTCTTGGTCACTTGATTCATCTGTACGTAGCTCATCTAAGAAGCCTCCCTGCTCATTGTTGCTTGGGTAGTCGGAATGCTGTTGCTAACGATGTCTTCTTCTGGGTCTGCGACTGGCTTGGAAGTGCGGCCTGTCAGCTTCACGATCCACGCGCTCAATATGGCCATCAGAATGAAGTAGGTTACGGTAATGGCGCTCGCGATATGGCCGCTCTTGTTCAGCTGTGCATACAGGAAGAGCTGCATGGTCTCGAAGCGTCCTCCGACGAGAATATTAATGAGCACGAACTCTCCGAATAGAATCGAGAAGGAGAGGAGTGCGGATACGAGAATGCCCGGCATAATGTTCGGAACAATCACGCGCAGGAATGCCTTCATGCGGCTGGCTCCTAGAAGCTCGGCAGCCTCCATCAACGATCCTGCCTGAACAGCGCGCAAGCTGTTGCGCGTCCCTTGATACATGAACGGCAGCATGCCGATGACATAGGCACCGAAGACGATGATAATCATGGAGATGCCCTTGCCAGAGTAAGCGCGAATCAAGCCGACAGCCATAATAACGCCAGGAACGGCATAGGTAAGCATGACGAGCGTCTGAACCCAGCGCTCTAGCTTTGGTGCATACAGGGAAATCGCGAACGTAGCCGGCACGATAACGATTACCGCTGTTACGGTAGCTACGCTGCTGAGCAGCAGGGAACGACCGAACGCCTGCATGAAGCGTGTATCCTGGAACAGCTCGCCGAACCATTTCAATGTTAAGCCTTCGGGCAGAATGGTTTGATTCCATGATGTCGCCAAGGAATAGAGCATGGTAGCGATGACCGGAATGAACAAATAGAGCAATACCGCTGCAAAGGCGAGCGTTGGCAGAGAATGAGCCAATCGTTTCATAGCAGATCCCTCCGAACTTTGCGCGTCAGCCATTCATTGACGAGCATGGCTGCAAGCAGCGTCAAGCCGAGCAATACGCCCAAGGCGCTGCCGAGCTCGGGACGGGCGAAGATGTCCCCAGATACGAGTGCGCCAATACGTACGGGGACAAGGTTATAGTTGCTTCCTGTCAAGGCATAAGCTGAGGCATATGCACCCATGGCATTCGCGAACAAGATACTGAATGTGCCCGCGATCCCCGGCAGAAGTACAGGCAGACCGATACGCTTCCAAAATTGAAAGGGCGATGCGCCCAGCAGGGAAGCGGCTTCCTTCCAGTTGTCTTGAATCGCATGGTACATCGGATAGAGCAGCATAATGGCCAGCGGAAGCTGGAAATACACATAAATAACGGTCAATCCCGACCATGAATACAGATTGAATGATGCCGACATGTCAATGCCGAATTGGCGGAACAGCAGCGTGAACAATCCGCTATTGCCAAGCAGGACGATGAAGCCGAAGGCGAGCGGGATGCCTGCGAAGTTCGATGTAAGGTTCGTAATGACAAGCAGCCGCTCTTGTACGCGCTTCGGAAAGCGGGTAATGGCATACGTTGCAAATACGGCGGCAATGATGCCGATAAGGCTGGACAGCAGGGAGATGAGAATACTGTTCTCAAATGCCTTCCAGTAATAGGGGTTCGTAAAAATTTCTTTGTATTGATTGAATGTAAATGCCCCGCCATCCTCTTGAAAGCTTCCCGAAATCATCGTGAAGAGCGGGACGAACATGAATAGCGCCACAAAGATAAGCAGCGGGATAATCGTGATGTACAGCATGCTGTTGATCCGTTTCATGTGCGTACTCCTTTCCTGTAATGTTACATCCTGAGACACTCCGTGATAAAAAACTTCTATCGAGGTAACTCATGATGAGCGACCGCGTCTAAAGGTATGTTTTTTTCCATTCTAGAAAGCCTTCGTGCCTCACTGCACGTTAACTTTCTAGAATGATCAAAAGTTCGCTTTTCAGCACCGAGAAGGTTGCATAAACTCGAAGAACGAGCAGCGGAGTGTAGGCGAGACTACATGAGCAGCGGAGTTCGAGAGTGAGTGCAAGATTCGATGTCGAGTTA